>NZ_JAWZSQ010000018.1:0-117262 GCF_034096925.1 Patulibacter defluvii | reverse complement strand
CGTCACCGCCACGGCCACCGTCGCCCGCCGCCCCGGAGCCCCGCTCGCCGCGCCCTCCCCCGGCCGGCCGCTCGCGGTCGGGCCGCCGCGCCGCCGGCCGCTTCGGCGGCGCCGGCGCCGGCACCGTCTCCGCCCCGCCGGTCTCCTCCAGCTCCTCCGGCAGCGGCGTCGCGGTAGTGGTCGTCGTCCGCGGCGGCGCGTCGGCGCCGTCGTCGGCCGCCAGCGCCACCGCCGGTGCCCCCAGCAGCCCGACCGCCGCGCAGGCCACCACGGTCGCCCGGCCCATCAGTCCTCGACCTCGCTCTCGCCCTGCTGCTTGTTGAACGCGCAGCGGAACCGCTCGGGGCTGGTGACCGGCTTGCCGCCCGCGAACCCGCCCTTGTCGTGGTTGTCGTAGACCGTGATGTACTGGAGCCTGTCGGGCGCCGGATCGGCCGGCAGCGGCACCGGATCCGGCTCCCCCTGGCGCGGGTCGCCCTTCGCCCCCGGGGTGCTGCCGAGGCTGCCCGCCGCGCTGCCGCCGGCGGTGGTGGTGATCAGCGACGACGACATCTCGCGCTGGTCCTTGAGCCCGTCGCCCGGGAACTCGTCGACCGCCGCGAAGGTCGGGTTGTCGTCGATCGTCGACGAGATCTTGAGCTTCGGCGCCGCCGCGATCAGCTGCGCCGCCGACGGCAGGTAGCCGCCGACCTGGGCGCACTTCTGGGTCGCGAAGAAGAAGTCGTTGCGGCCGCGGTCGGCGACGTCGAGCGGGTAGGTCGAGCTGGCCAGGCACCAGGTGCCGAAGTCGACGGTCTCCGCCGGGCAGTGCAGCTGCAGGTCGGTCGCCCGCAGCGTGCCCAGCCGGTCGGCCCGCTTGGCCCGCGCCACCCGCGGGATCACCGAGGCCGGGAACCGCTTCCTGCGGTCGAGCCGCAGGATCCCGTACGGCCGCGGCTTGGTGCTGGCCGCCTTCGGCATCGGCTTCGACGGCGCCGAGCGGCCGACCCCGGTCATCGCGAAGACCAGCGCCAGCGTCGCCACCAGCAGCGCGGCGGCGGCCAGGATCGTCGGGGTCGAGGGTCGTCCTGCGAGTCTCACGGTCGTCTCCGGGGGTCGGCGGATCGGGCGTAGGCGAAGGGCCGGCGGCGGCGTTCGCGGCGGGCGCGGGCGGCCCCGGCGGTCGCCGCGCCGCCGACCGCCGCCAGCACGATCAGCGCCACCAGCGCCGCGCCGCCGCCGACGCCCGGACCCTGTGGCTGGTCGAGCGCGACCTGGGCGAACGCCTGCGACGACTCGTGGGCGACCTCCTCCTCGCGCTCGCGCTCGACCTGGCCGACCGGCTGGCTGACCGGGACGCTGACGTTGACGCTGACCGAGCTGGTGCCGGCCGGCGGCACCGGCTGGCCCGGCGGCGACGGCGGCGCGAGCGGCGCCAGCGGGACCAGGAACGCCCCGCTCGGCCGCGGGGTCGCCGGCAGCGGCGCCGGCTTGGCGGTCAGCGGCGCCTTCGGCGCGGCCGCCGGCGCGGGGCTCGGGGGCGCCGGCGGTGGGGCCGGCGTCGGGGTCGGCGAGGCGCCGCTGGGGGCCGGGCTGAGGCCGGGCGGCGGGGCGCTCGGCACCGGGTCGGCCGGCTTCGGCGCCGGCGGGTCGACCAGCGGCACCGTGCCGCAGGGACGCAGGACGCTGCCGGCGCGGACCGTCACCGTGGTCGCGTACGAGAGCCCGCCGGCGCTGATCGTGACCGTCGTGCGGCCGGCGTTGAAGGCGCACAGCAGCCCCGACCCGGAGTCGGCCACCGGCTTGTCGCTGGTCGGGTCGAGGAACGGCTTGCGGGGGTTGGTCGACTTCGGGTCGAGCCGCACGAAGTCGGCGATGTCCGGGTTCGACGAGTGGAAGCGGACCTCCGGCTCGATCCGCCCCGGGCAGCTCTCGTTCGGGCACGGCGCGTTCGGCAGCTCCGTGTACTGGACGCCGCTGCCGGCCGCGCGCGGACGCCGGCCGAGCCCGCGGAAGAGCGCCGGCTGGCTGCGGTTGAGGACCCGGCCGTCGACCGCCTCGATCGCCAGGTCCTCGATCACCGGCACCAGCCGCGCCGCGACCGGCGCCCGGTTGGTCCGCGGATCGCGGCGGTCGACGGCCAGCTCCAGCAGCAGCAGCCCGGGCGGACCGAAGCCGCGGTCGTTGCCGACCCGGGTCCCGAGCGTGCCGCTGGCGAAGGCCGGGACCTCGCCCGAGCCCTGGGGGACGGCGGTCTGCCGCTGCTCGCCGGCGCCGTCGTAGACGTAGGCCGAGGCGCCGCCGTCGCGCAGGATCGCCGCCACCGCCGGGCCGTCGGCGGCCGCGTTCGGCAGCGACGGGTTGAGCCCGAGGCTGCCGGCGACGACCGTCGGGATCGCCTTGCCGCGGGCGTCGGCCAGCACCTGGCGCAGCCACGCCGCCTGGTCCTCGGCCGGGTTGCCGCGGTCGTCGCGCTCGGCCAGCGAGCCGCCGGCGTTGTCGATCACGACCAGCCGCACCGTGCCGCCGTTGCCGTCCTGGTCGACCGCGTAGTGGGTCCGGGCGCGGCCCGCGACCGCCGGCCGGCCGAGCGTCACCAGCCGCATCGCTGCCGGCGCCGGGGCCTGGCCGAGCGGAGCCCGGAAGGTCCCGAACGCGGTCTCGAAGCCGAGGCTGGTGCGGCCGCCGACGTCGCCCGGCCCCGGCGCCACCAGCAGCGGCAGCCGCGCCTGGGCCAGCAGCTGGGCGTAGCGCTGCTGGTCGCCGTCGGCCGCCGCCGACCCGTCGCCCGTCGGCTGCGGGTAGCCGCCGGTGTAGAGCAGCGCCCGCGGGCCGTTGGCCTGGTCGCCGAGCGCGTCGGCCAGCGGCAGCGCCCGCGCCAGGGTCCGGTCGGCGCTGAGGTCGAGCGGCACCGACTCGGCGCAGTCGCGGCCGCAGATCGCGTGGCCGCCGGCGACGAAGCGGGCGACGCCGGAGGGCGTGTCGACGCCCGCGGCCCGGACCGCCGGCGGCAGCGCCGGGCCGGCCGGGTCGTAGCGGAAGATCCCCGCCGTCTCGTACTCGTCGACCGCCGCCGCGCCGAGCGCCGGCCGGCCGTTGAAGCCGCCGACCACCCAGCCGCGCCCGCCGCCGTCGACCAGCAGCGCCAGCGCGGCGTCGCTGCGGCGGCCGAGCCCCGAGCGGTCCTCGTCGCGCCAGCCGCTCGCCGTCTCCCGCAGCAGGTAGGCCTCGGGCGGGGTCGAGAGCGGCCCCAGCCGCGGCGGCGGGGCGTCGGGGTCGCTCTGGCCGGGGTCGAGCTCGGTCGCGAGCGGGTACTGCTCGACCGGGGCGATGCTGAGCAGCGCGCGGACCCGCTCGCCCTCGCGGAAGGCGGCCGCGGCGACCGGCACCTGGCGGCCCGGCAGCGGCTGGTCGCTGAACCGCCACGGCCGGTCGCCGCCGTCGCGCTCGAGCACGAAGCCACGCCCGGCCACCACCACCCCGCCGTCGGGGAGCCCGGCGACCGCGGTCGCCAGCGGGTCGCGGCGGCCGCTGGCCTTCGCCATCAGCGCCGTCGCCTGCTCGTCGACCCGCCACTGGCCGTTGCCGCCGTCGGTCAGGATCGTGCGGCCGGCCGCCGCGTAGGCGACCGGGCCGGCGAAGGCGACCCCCAGCAGGTCGACCGGTCCCCCGAGCGGGCCGCCGCCGCGGGCCGCCGCCGGCAGCTCGACCGGGGTCCAGCTCTTGCCGTAGCGGAGCAGCGTCCCGGCGCGGCCGACCGCGTAGCCGCGATCAGGATCGCCGGCGGCGAACGCGATCCCGGTCAGGTTGCCGACGAAGTCGTCGGGCGCGGCCGGGTCCGCCTCCCAGAGGTCGGTCGAGCGGCGCCAGCGCCAGATCGTCCCGAGGTCGCCGACGGCGTAGGCGACGTCGCGCGAGGGCCACGCCACGCCGCGCAGGTTGGCGGTGCCGACGCCGTCGCTGGCCAGCAGCACCTCGCTGTCCCAGCCCTGGCCCGGCGTGTAGCGGAGGATCGTGCCGTTCTCGCCGACGGCCAGCGCCGGGGTCTCGAGCGCGCCCGCCGTCCCCGGGCCGGCCGCGAGGGCCTGCAGCGGCCGGCGGACCGGCAGCGGCCAGGTGGCGAGCGGCGACGGCGGCCGGTCGCGGGTCACGTGGGCGGGACCGATCCAGCCCTCGTCGGGCTCGGCGAAGGCCAGCTGGCGGCTGGGGTCGACGAAGGTCGGGACGCTCCGCCAGCGGTCGCCGTCGAGCGTCGCGTAGCGGCCGATCGCCGTCCCGCGGCTGGCCAGCGGCCCGACCACGCGGCTCCCGTTGCCGGGGCCGTCCCAGGCGTAGGAGCGCTGCCGCGGCGACAGCTCGATCGCGAGCGGGTGGTCGCAGAGCCCGGCCACGTCGCACCAGCTGACGGTGCCGGCGGCGGTCACCCGCAGCGTCACCTGGCGGGCGACGCCGCGGGCCTGGAAGCCGCCGTCGACCCAGACCCCGTCGCGGGTCGCGGTCAGCGCGAAGCCGCCGTCGAGCGGGGTCACCGCGTCGACCCCGAGCGCCGGCGTCGCGCGGGCGTCGAAGGCCGGCACGCCGAGCGGCCGCCGGACCCAGCGCGCCTGGCCGCCGGCGGTCGTCCGCTCCAGCAGCACCAGCCCGAGGCCGGCGCTCTCGTGGGCCCGCGCCAGCGCCCACGCCCCGCCGCCCTCGCGCGCGGCGAGGGCGACGACGGTCAGTCCGAACGCGGTCCCGGGCAGGCTCTCGGCCGCGGCGCAGCCGGGCGGGACGGCGCCGCCGGCGTTGCGGGCGCAGATCGGCTCGCGGGTCCAGCCGTCGCCGTCCCAGCGGGCGATCCCGAGCTGCTGCGGGCGGCCGGCGATCGCGGCGAAGGCGACGGTGCGGCCGTTCTCGCTGCGACCGGTGATCGCCGACGGCGAGAGCGTCTCGGCCGGCACGCTGCCGCTCCGGGGCAGGAGCACCGTGTCCGGCGGCGCCGGGGCGGCGCGGGTCTCGCCGCCGGGGTCGCGGGTCAGCAGCCGCCGCGCGCCGCCGTCGTCGTCGGCCACCAGCACCAGCCCGCCGACGGCCGTCACCCGGCCGTCGCGCAGCGTCAGCGGCAGCGCCCGTCCCTGCTCGTCGCGGGTCACGTCGACGACCCGCCAGCCCTCGCCCGGCCGGTAGCGGACCAGCCCCAGCGGCGCCGGCGCGTCCGGGTCCCAGCTCAGGGCCCGGCCGTCGACGGTGATCCGCCCCGGATCGGTGCCGACCCCGTCCAGGTCGACCGCGCCCCAGGCCTCGCCGGGGGTGCCGCTGTCGGGGGCGCCGCCGAGCGGCCGCGCGTCGTAGCCGGGACCGCGCTGCAGCTCGATCCCCAGCGGACCGGGAGCCGTCTGCGCGCGGGCGCCCGGCTCGCCGCCGACCAGCCCGGCGGCCAGCGCCGCCACCAGCAGCAGCACGACGGCCACCGCGACCGGACGCCGCCGGCCGTTGCTCGCTCGCCGTCCGATCATCGCGTCGGCGGGGCGCTGCGGGTCACGAGGACGTCGTCGTCGCCCCCGCTCTCGGGGACGCAGGGGGGCTTGCCGACGCCGGTCGCGTCGACCGCCAGCCGGTTCGGCCAGCGCGAGCGGCGGACGCGGACCTCCAGGCTCCGCCGGCCCTTGGCCACGGTCTTGCGGGCGCTGCGGGCGACGATCCGCTTGCCGCGCCGGGCGACCAGCCGGACCTTCGCCCGGCGGGTCGCGCGGAAGCGGACCACCAACCGCGCGCGAGGGTCGCGGGCGCGTCGCTGGAGCCCGCGCACGACCGGCTTGCCGATCGCGGTCACCAGCGGCGGCGGCGTCGCGCAGCGCGGGGTCGGCTTCGGCGGGATCACCTCGATCGGGGGCGGCTGGAAGCGCAGCGAGTCGTCGTCCGGCGGCGCGTCGGGGATCACCTGCGCGGCGGCCTCGTTGGGGCGGGTGGTGATCAGGCCCTGGAACGCCGGCTCCTGGTCGGGGGCGTAGGTCGCCCCGTCGCTCCAGCGGTAGAGGTAGCCGCGGGCGGTCGCCAGCCAGCAGTCATCGGCCGCCGGGCAGGCGACGCGGGTCGCGGCGCCGCGCAGCGGATCGGCCGGCCCGGCCAGGTCAACCAGCTCGCTGGCGCCGTCGGGCCGGATCAGCGCCGCTTGCGGCTGCGCGCCCTCGCCGTTGGTCGAGAAGCCGGCGGTCGGCATCTCGGTGACCGTGGTCCAGGCCCCGCCCCCGCCGGGCAGGACCGCGACGTCGGCCAGCGCGGCGCGGGTGACCGAGGCCACCGGCCCGCTCAGGGCCAGCTCGCGCCAGACCCCGTCGGCCCCGAGCCGCGCGACCAGCGGCGGCCGCTCGGGCAGCGTGCCGAAGGAGGCCGGGCCGTTGAGCGTGCGACCGCCGACCGCCCAGGCCGTCGTGCCGTCGCCGTCGAGCGCCCGCAGGTCGACCGCGTCCTCGCGCACCCCGCTCAGCGGCGCCGGCCGGAACGGGTCGTTGCGGAAGCCGCCGCCTTCGATCCGGTGCAGCAGCGCCGGCACCGCCTCCGGCTCCAGCAGCGGCGGCGGGGTCGCCCCGTCGTCGGGCCCGGCGCCGACGTGGACGCTCTCCAGCAGCTGGCCGCCGAACGCCAGCAGGTCGCTGACCGCCCGGCCCTGTGGCCCGTAGACCACCCGCACGTCGCGGCCGTCCCAGTGCAGGTGGAAGCCGCCGGCCTGGCTGCCGTCGCCGCTGACCCGGCCGCCGCCGCCGAACCAGCAGTCGTCGGCCGCCCGGCAGGCCGCCGCCCACAGCGGGGCGTCGAAGTCGGGCACGTTCGGCAGCGCGTACGAGGCGACCACCTCGCCGTCGCGGAAGTGGCAGAGCCCGGCGCCGCTGTTCGAGCGGCCGCTGGCGGTCGAGATCACCCAGAACTCGGTCGGCCCCGCCCAGGCGATCCGGGCGTCGATCCCGCCGCCGCAGACGGTCGCCAGCTGACGCCAGCGCTCGCCGTTCCAGACGTAGAGCCCGGCCGCGACCGAGGCGTTGCCGGAGACCGCCATCAGGCCGCGGTCGGGGGCCCAGAACGAGAGGTCGGAGACGTAGCCGACCGGGGTCGGGAACTGGCCGCCGGGCGGCGCCGGCAGCGGGTACGGCTGCCAGCTGGCGGCCGACGCCGGGCCGCTGGCGGCGAGCAGCGCGCCGACGGCCAGCGTCAGCAGCAGGGCCAGCCGCCTCATCGGCCGCTCCCCGCCGGGCGCCGGGCGACGTAGCTGCGGGCGACGGTGACGGGCGCCGCGGCCCGCGGCTCGTAGCGCAGCCGCAGCCGCACGCGCAGCCGGTGCGGGCGCGACCGCAGCAGCGCCCGCGCGGCCCGCGACGGCGGCAGCACGACGGTGATCCGGCGCGCGCGGTCGACGCTGCGGACCCGGCGGGCGACGGCGACGGTCAGCGTCCGCGCCCGCCGGCCGCGCCGCGCCGGCCAGGTGCCGCGGCCGGTCGCCGTGCTCCGCAGCCGGCCCGCGGCGGGCAGCCGCACGGTCACCCGCGCCGTCCCCGTCCGCGGCGAGACGGTCAGCCGCTCGACCACCGGGTAGCGCGACGGCAGCGGGGCCAGCGGCTGGTCGTCGACGACCGCGGGCGGCGGGGGCGGCGGCAGCTCGCGACCGTCCAGCCGCGACCCGCGCGGCGGCTCGCGGCGGGCGACGACGACGTCGACCGCGCCGTTGGCGTCGCCGACGAAGAGGTTGGCGTCGGCGGTCAGGAAGACGATCGCGCCGCCGTCGTCGCTGGCGTCGGCGACCGCGGTCGCGCCGCCGGTCCCGGAGACGACGTAGTCGCCGCCGTCGACCGCCGTGGTGACCCGCTCGGCGGTCCGCGCGTCGAGGTCGGCGACGTAGAGGTCGGCCCCCGGCAGGCTGCGCACGCTCCCGACCTGCTGGAGGCCGTCGAAGCGGAAGTCGGACGACCAGAGGAACGCCTGGCGGCCGTCGCCGGCGAGCGCCAGCGGGGTCGCCTGGCGGTCGGCCGGCGTCGACCAGGCCCGCCGGACCGCCTCGCGGCGCGGCGCGGCGGTCCGCAGCTCGGCCAGGTAGACGGTCGTCGAGCGGTAGGCGACCGGGTCGAACGGCCGCTCCCGCGCCGCCGAGGTGAAGAGCAGCCGGCGGCCGTCGTCGGCGAGCCAGAACTGCGGCGACGCCTCGTTGCCGTCGCGGTCGAGCGCCTCCGAGGTCGCGAACGGACCGGTGCAGGGACCGGTCGCGGTCTGGTCGGCGACGTAGGCGCTGCCCGGTGGGCAAGCGGGATCGGCCGGATCGGCGGCGCCGGCGACGCGCCCGGCCGGGGCGGCGGGGTCGCCGTCGAGGTCGCGCCAGAGCAGCTCGGAGGGCGGCACCGGCTCGCCGGCCAGCCGCGGGGTCTGCTGGACGACGCTGCCGCCGAGCCAGACGACGGTCCGCCCGTCGCCGCTCAGCGCGGCCAGCGGCTGCGGCGCCCCGGACGTCTCCGCGACCGGGCTGCCGTCGTCGGAGAGGTCGTCGCTGCGGCGGGTGATCAGCCGCGTGCGCTGGGCGTCGAGGTCGCGCACCAGCACCTGCCAGCGCGGCGTCGTCGTCCCCGAGCGAGCCGGCAGGTTGGTGGTGGTGCGGGTGACGAAGACCGCGCGCCGCCCGTCGTCGCTGAGGCTGGCCCCGGCCCGACCGGGCACGGCGCCGAGCGTCGCGTCGCCGTACGAGGCCCCGGTCGCCCGCCCGTCCTGGGCCGAGACCAGCTCGTAGGCGCCGACGTCGGAGGCCGGCGCCGCCATGTCGCGCAGGTAGACGTCGGGGGTGATCGTGCTGCGGTCGACGCTCGAGCTGGCCAGCTGGACGGTGGTCCCGAAGAGCACGTAGCGGCCGTCGCGGCTGACGCCGCTCGGGATCACGTCGACCCCGGTCCCGACCTGCTCCCCGGTCGCCCGCAGCGCCCGCACCGGCGGCGCGACAAGCTCGACGGCGCCGGTCTCCAGGTCCTTGCGGACGAGGCCGCCGACGTAGTGCTCGTCGGCCCGCGACGGCCGCCCCAGCAGCACCTGCGAGCTGGTCCGGAAGACGACGTAGCGGCCGTCGCCGGAGACCAGCGGGGCGGTGGCGCCGCGGTCGGACAGCTCGGTCGCCGTCGCCGAGGCGGGCAGCGCGCCGGGTAGGTAGGCCGCGGCGGCGGTCCCGCCCCCGGTCGCGACCGCGAGCGCGGCGCCGACCGCAGCGCCGCGCAGGGCATGTCGGCCGCCGGGCATGGGGAGGCACTGTAGGTGCGGCGCCGTGGCGCTCACGTGAACATCGCGAGAAGACACGTTGTCATCCCTGTGAACACGACGTGGCCGTTCGGGCACGCCCGCGCCGCAGCGCCGGCGGGCCCGAACGGCCGGTCGCAGCCAGGTCGCGGCTCAGCGGACCTTGACCTTGCGGGTCGCCGTGGCGCGGCCGACGGCGGCGCGGGCGGCGTCCTTCGGCGTCAACGTCGCGCGAACGGCGATCGTCAGCCGCTTGCCCTTGCGCAGCGCGCCGCGGCCCTTGCGCGACGGCTTCAGCCGCACGCTCAGCGCCCCGGCGCGCTTGACCGCGACGTAGCCGCTGGCCAGCGTCAGCGTCCGCTTGCCGACCTTCGTCGTCAGCACCAGCGTCAGCCGGCCGGCGCCGCCGGCCCGGACCGCGACCGTCAGCAGCGTCCGCTTGGCCGCGAGCGTGCCGAGCCGGACCGCGAGCGGCTTCGGCGTCGGCCCCGGGGTCGGGGTGGTGGTGGTCGGCGGCGGCGTGGTGGTGGCGGTCGTGGTGGTCGGCGAGGTGGTCGTGGTCGGCCCGGTGGTGGTCACCGGCGGCCCCGGCCGGGCGGCGATCGCCCGCGCCGCGCTGACCGCGGCCGGTCCCGGGCCGGCGCCGTTGCGGGCGGTCACCTCGCAGCTCAGCCCGCGGCCCTCCTGCCCGTCGGCCGGCGCGTAGGTGCGGCCGACGGCGCCGGCGATCGGGCTGCCGTCGAGCAGCCAGCGGTAGCCGTAGGCGTCGGCGTTCGTCCAGCGCCCGGTGGTGCAGGTGGCGGTCTGTCCGACCGCGACCGTGCCGATCACCTGCGGCGGCTCCTCGTTGGCCGGCGGGCCGCTGACCGCGCGCACCGCCTCGGAGGCCGTGGTCAAGCTGCCGGCCGGGTTGGTGGCCGTCTCCTCGCAGGCGAGCATCGTCCCGACGTCGTCGGCGGCGACCGTGTGCTCGCTGGCCGTCGCGCCGCCGATCGGCTGGCCGTCGCGCAGCCAGCGGTAGCTGCGGCGGAGCGGCTCGCCCGCCGCGTAGCGGCCGGGGGCGCAGGTGACGGCGGCGTCCAGCCGCGGGCTGCCGACGACCGCCGGGCCGCTGGTCAGGACCGGGGAGACCGCCTCGCCGAAGACCGCGAAGCCGTACTGGCCGACGCCGCCGAGGCCGGTCGGGCCGGTGACCGGGATCGCCAGCCGGCTGCCGGCGGCGACCACCCGCGGACGGACCGCGGTCGAGGGCGAGGTGCCGACCGCCGGCGCCCACGGCAGCAGCGCGCCGTCGGCCGCGACGGCGGCGATCCGCGAGCGCGGCTGGGGCGCGCCGCCGGTCGAGCCGACCTCGTCGAAGGTCCCGAGCAGGTAGACGGCGCCGCCGACGGTCGAGACCTGGTTGACCGCGCCCGCCGGGACCACCGGCGCCCAGGGCGCGGCCTGGCCGTCGCTCGCACGCAGCGCCGCGACCGCCCGCCGGGTCTGGCCGCCGATCGCGCGCTCGGCCCCGCCGAGCGCGACGTAGACCACGTCGCCGGCGACCGCGATGTCGTTGTAGCTGGCCGCGGGGGCCTGCGGGTCGAAGGCGGTCGGCGCGCCGCTGCCGCCGGCGAAGGCGGCGAGCCCGTTGCGCGGCTGGCCGCCGAGGTTGCGGAAGCCGCCGGCGACGTAGAGCGCGCCGTCGCCGCCGCGAGCCAGCTGGTTGACCGTGCCGTCCGGGTTCGGCGCCCAGTCGCTCGCCGCGCCGCTGCCGCTGGTGGCGACCGACGCCAGCCGCGACCGCGGCTGCCCGCCGACCGCGCTGAAGCCGCCTCCGAGGTAGGCGGTGGCGTCGTCGTCGGAGAGCTCGATCGCGTTGACGGCGCCGGTCGGCGCCGGATCCCAGTCGCGGACCGCGCCGGGCTGGTCGGCGACCGCGCCGCCGGCGGCCGAGGCGAGCGCGGCCACGCGGCTGCGCGGGACGCCGTTCAGCTCCGTCATCCCGGTCGCCGCCAGGTAGACGGTGGCGCCGTCGTGCGACACCTCGAGGTCCTTCGGGCTCGGCTCGTCGGTGGCCGCGCCCGAGGCCCCGACCACCGGCGCCCACGGCAGCAGCCGGTCGCCGGCGACGTCGATCGCCGCCAGCCCGCGGCGGGCGCTGACGTTCGCCGCCCGCAGCCACTCGCTGGCGATCCAGACCCGGTCGCCGCTGAGCGCCAGCTGGGCGTCGACCGCGCAGCTGCCGCGGTCGTTCCAGGTCCGCGGATCCCACGCGGTCGCCGCCGCGTCGGCCCGCGCGACCGCGGCGACGCCGCAGCGCTCGGCCCCGCCGACGCGACCGAACGAGCCGGACAGCCGCACGGTCGCGCCGTCGACGACCAGCGAGGTGACCGTCACCGGCCCGCCGACCGGGGCCGCGACCAGGCCCGCGTCCCAGCCGCTGGCGACGCCGTCGGCCGGGTTCACCTCGGCGATCCCGAGCCGGGTCGGCTGGCTCGCCTGGCTGCCGATGCGGGTGAACTGGCCGGCCACGAGCAGCTTGCCGCCGTCGACCGCCAGCGCCTCGACCGGCCCGTCGATCCCCAGCCGCAGGTCGCGGACGGCGCCGTCGGCGAGCGCGACCGCGAAGACCGTCGGCTGGCCGTCGGCGCCGGGCGCGGCGACGTACACCGTGCCGCCGTCGACCGTCGCCGGCGCGCCGGGCAGCGGCTGCGGCAGGCCGTCGGCCCGCCACGAGCGGAGGTTGCCGGTGGTCCGGTCGACGAGCGCCGCACCGGCGCGCGGCTGGCCGTCGACCGTGGTGAAGCTGCCGAGCAGCAGCACGCCGTCGTCGCCGGCCGCGACCGCGCGCAGGATCTGGCCGCCGGTGACGGCCGGCGGGCGCCAGCCGGAGAGCGCGCCGCTGGCGGCGTCGAAGGCGGCGACGCCGGGGCGCGGCTGGCCGTCGGCGCTGTCGAAGGCGCCGGTCACCACCAGCTGGTCGCCGATCCGGGTCAGCGTCGCGGCGGGCGCGGTCGCGACCCCCTGCCGGAGGGTCAGCGCGGACGGCGCGATCCGGCCGTCGGCCGTCGCGTGGGCCAGGCCGCTGGGCCCCGCCGACGCGGCGCCGGAGGTCACGAGCCAGGCACCGCCGGCCCCATCGGCCGCGGCGATCCGCACGCCGGCGGTGCTGTCGGGGAGGGCCTGCAGCTCGGCCACCCGCTCGTCGAGCGTGCCGCCGTCGCGGTCGACGACGGCCAGGCCAGCGGCCCGCCGGCCGACGCCCTGGAAGGCCCCGCCGAGGTAGAGCGTGTCGCCGTGGGCGGCCAGCGCCGTGGTCAGGCCGGTGCCGCCGACGGTCGTCCAGCGCGGGGTCGCGCCGGGGCTGTCGTTGGGGACCGCGGCGGCCGGCGCGGCGGCGATCGCGGCCGCGGCGAGCACGCCGCCGGCGATCGCGGCCACCCGAAGACGGCGTGACGCGGCGGTCCTTCTCGGTACGGGAGCTGTACGCATGGGGGGTCTTCCTCGGGGCGACGTGCGCGCGGCACGTCGCGTCAACGTTCACGACAACAGTGCGCGGCACCATACGAGCGACGGCACGGTCGCTCGTGAACATCGTGCGAAGCCGGAACGACGAGCGGCCACCCTCGCAGGAGGGTGGCCGCAGACCGTCCGGTCGGCGGGCGGTCGGCGCGGGGCCGCCGGTCCGCCGGGCAGGGGGTCGCTACCAGTTGAGCGTGCCGACGCCCGTCTGGGCGGCGGTCCGCACGTTGGTCGGGAGCGCCTGGTAGTCGTTGGCCGCCAGCACCGACTGACCACCGGCGGTGTTGAGGACGTACGCCAGGTAGTCCTTGACCGCGCGGGCCTGATCCTGCGTGAACCGCTTGGCCGGGTCGGTGATGCCGACGTTGACCGGCTGCGGGGTCTGCCACGCCAGCCCGTAGGTCAGCGCGCAGCCCGGGTACTGGACCGTCGTCGAGGTCGCGTCGACGTCGTACCAGGACTTGGTGGTGTTGGTCGGCAGCGTCGTGGTGCCCTTGTCGCCGTAGGCGACGGCGCCGCAGTTCGAGCCCTTGGTGCCGGCCTGGTCGTCATCGACGGCCGGGCTGCGGAAGGTCGGGGTCGGGTTGCCCGGCTGCTCGACGTAGAGCCAGAGCTTGCGGTCCTGGTCGCCCTCGGTCCCGTCCCAGCCGAACAGCTTGGTCCGCGAGGTGGCCAGGTCGGCGTAGGCGATCCCGCCGTCGGTCTGCGCGGCCAGCAGGTCCAGCTGGGCGCCGGCGCCGTTGGTGGTCGGGCGCTTCAGGTTGGCGGCGGTCTCGCTCGGCCAGGCGGTGTTGCCCAGCGTCGGCTCGCTCCAGGTGGTGCCGGAGCTGTCGCGGGTGGCGATCTTCTGCAGCAGCCGCTTGAACGCGAAGGTCGTGCCCGAGCTGTCGAAGCGGACGACGCGGACGACCGGCTTCGCCTGGCACTGGGCGGTGGTCAGGCCACCGGCCGAGCCGGCGATCGAGGGCAGGATCTCGCCCCAGGTGTCGGCCGAGCTGGCGGCCGCGAAGGCGCGCTCGAGCTTGGTCGCGGTGATCCGGCGGTCGGCCGGATCGGCGACGACCTCGCAGCCGTCCGGGATCCGGACGTCGACGGCGACCGACGACTGCGCGATCGGGATCGTGTGCAGCGTGGCGTTGTCGGTGCTGGTCGAGGTGTCGCCGGCGTTGGCGTTCTCGAGCTGCTGGACGCCGCCGTTGCTGGAGCCCGCGTCCGAGGGCGCCTCGTCGACGCCGCCGAAGATGAACGGCCCGTCGGTGCCGTTCACGTCGCGCTGGTTGGCGGTGGCGGTCGCGCCGAAGGCGGCGCGGCCCGAGCCGGAGCCCGTCGGCGCGTACCGCACCTTCTGGCTGCCGCCGTCGGCCGGCAGCTTGAACTGCGCGCAGCCGCCGTTGGCGGTCGTCGCGTAGCCGAAGCCGACGGCGTTCGGGCCGCCCGGGTTCGGCGCCAGGATCTCGGCGCCCCAGCCGAGCTGCGCCGAGCGCTGGAACGAGGCACCGCGGCCCTGGATGCTCGTGGCGTTCTCGCACTGCGTGTCGTGGTTGGTGTCGAACGCGGCCTGCGCCCCGCCCGGCACCAGCGCGAGAACGGTGACGGCGCCAACCGCCGCCAGCGATGCCCGCATGGTCGTCTTGCTCATGAGCGTTTCGCCCCTCCGTTGGGAGATCGTGGTCGCGGGCTCGTTGCCCGCGCCGTGCACTCCAGCGGTCCAGCGCGTCGTAGTCGTCAACGTTTCGTAACCGTTCCGCGTAAATCTGTTCACAGTCGGCGGGACGACGGAGAACGACCGCGAGCCCGCGCGGCGGCGGGCTCGCAGGACGCCCGCGCAGCGCGGGGCGGCGCGGTCGTCGGGGCGCGCGGCGGCGGTTCGCCGCGCCCCTCCTCAGCCGCTCAGAGCCCGGCGCACTGCCCGCTCGTCGACGACGCCAGGTTGCCGCCGCCGGTGGGCGCCGGGTCGTTGTCGCGGCAGGCCAGCTCGCCGCCGACGACGTTGCGCCGCAGCTCGCTGCCGGCGACCGCCCCGCGCACCACCAGGTCGCCGCCGACGACGTTGCGGCGCACGGCCAGCGGGCCGTAGGCGCCGTCGATCGTGAGGCCGTGGGCGAAGGCGTTGCCGGTGCCGCCGTCGGCGCCGCCGATCGTCGCCTCGTTCAGCGCCGAGCCGACCGTCGCCGCGCCGGAGACGGCGGAGCGGGTGATCGCCAGCGGGCCCGAGGGCTCGCGGACGTCGAGCTTGCCGGCGACGATCGCGCGGTCGAGGGTCAGGCCGCGGGCGCCGTCGGTGACGAGGTCGCCCGCGACGATCGTCCGCGTCAGGGTCAGGTCGCGCGAGCTGACGGTGGCGGTCACCGCGCCGTCGACGTAGACCCCGTCGAGCACGCACGAGGCGCGGTAGGGGACGACGACGTCGCCGACCACCTGGTTGCTGATGGTGCCGTTGCAGACCGTCGGCGACGGCGTCGGATCGGCCGCCGGGGCGGACGATGAGAGGGCCAGGGCGGCGACGACCGTCGCCGCGCCGAGCGCCAGGGAACGCTGCATGAGGATGCTCCTCGGTTCGTGGTCCACCCGGCCGGACGCCGGGCGACGCGACCCTACGGTCGCCCGCGAGTCGTTTACGTCAACATCCTGTGGCCGTGCGCCGTCCACGTCGCGGTCGGGCGGCTCCCGATACCGTCGACGCTGGCGATCCGCGATGTAGCGATTCCGTTACCACGCCTCGGCGCGGCACGATCGGCCGCCTAGGGTGTTCACGGTCATGCGCCGTCCCCCGCTCTGTTCGCCCGCGATCGCCTGCGTCCTCGCGACGGCCCTGGCCGGCCTGGCCGGCGCGCCGGCGGCGAGCGCACGGGTCGAGTCCGCGACCACGATCGCCGGGCCCGACCCGGCGATCGTCGAGCTGGGCGGGGTCGCGATGGCCGCCGACGGCAGCGGCGGGGTCGTCTACCTGCGGACCGAGGACGGCCGCCCGCACGTCTTCGCCGCCCGCTACGACGGCGAGCGCTGGGACCCGCCGCAGCGGATCGACGTCGGCCAGCGGTTCGCTTCCTCGTGGCCGCGGATCGGCGCGGCCGACAACGGGCGGCTGGTCGTCACCTGGGTCCAGGACGGGCCGCCCGACCAGGACGCGCTCTACTCGGCGGTTCTCCCCCGCGGCGGCCGCCGGTTCCTGCCGCCGACGCTCGTCGACTACACCGTCGGCGAGGCGACCATGACCTACCCGTCGCTGGCGATGGCCCCCGGCGGCGACGCGCTGCTCGTCTACCACGCGGTCCGCAGCACCCAGGTCGGGCTGCCGGGCTACGTCCGCAGCGACCTGCGGCTGGCCCGCTTCGACGGCAGCCGCTGGAAGCGCCAGGGCAGCGTGCTCAACCGCAACCGCTCGGTGCCGGTCCGGATCCCGCTGCCGGCGGTCGCGCCGCGGGTGGCGATCGCGCCCGACGGCAGCGGCGTCGTCGCCTGGCAGGAGCCGGACGAGTCGCTGATCGACCGCGTCTGGACCCGCCGGATCTTCGCCAGCCGGGTCGGGGTGCCGCTGGCCGCCTCGCGCGCCGGCAGCCGCGAGCGGCCCGAGCGCGGCGCCGCCGACGGGCTCGACCTGGCGATGACCGCCTTCGGCCGCGCGATCGTCGCCGTCCGCCAGCAGCCCGATCCGCGCGACCGCGGGACCCCGCCGCGGATCTGGCTCAGCGCGCTGTCCGAGATCACCGACGACGGCGCCGGGAGCTTCGCCGGCACCGCCGCCGGCGACGGCGGGCCGGGGGCGGCGCCCGGCCCGCCGCAGGTCGCGCTCGGCGGCCGCACCGGGCTGCTGGTCGGCTTCGCCCGCGGCGGCGCGCAGGCGATCGGCCAGGGCGACGGCGCCGCCCCGAGCGGCTTCCGCGAGGCCCCGGCGCTGGCCGACCCGCCGGCGGTGCTCGACGCCGGGGTCGCCGGTCGCGGCACGCTCGCGACCGCCAGCGCCGACGGTGGCGGGCGGGTGCTGGTCGAGCAGCTGGACGGCACCCGGACGACCGTCTCCCAGGCCGTCGCGGCGGCCCAGGGCGGGCCGATCCGGAGCCTGCGGATCGCCGGGGCGGGCACCGGCGACGCGCTGGTCGCCTTCCACGAGGGCGAGCCGGACGAGGGCCAGATCGCGGTCGCCCGCGTGACGGCGGCCCCGGTCCCGTTCGCGCTCGAGCTGTCGGACGACTGGACCCGCGCCCGCCGGCCGCTGATCGCCTGGCAGCCGGCGCCGGAGGGCTTCCGCCCGCTCCACTACACGGTCGAGATCGACGGCCGCCGGGCGGCCCGGGTCCGCGGCACGGCGGTCCGGCTGCGCGAGGGCGCGGTGCCCGACGGCAGCCACCGGGTGCGGGTGATCGCCAGCGACCGCGCCGGCCAGACGACCGCCACCGACCCGGTCCGGCTGCGGACCGACCGCCGCCCGCCGACCGCGACCGCGGTCCGCCGCGGGGGCGCGATCGAGGTCCGGATCGGCGACGGGCGCGGCGGGTCGGGAGCGGCGCCGGGGGCGAGCACGGTCGCCTGGGGCGACGGCCGTCGCAGCAGCGGCGTCGGCGTCCGCGCCCGCCACCGCTACCGCCGCGCCGGTCGCCGCCGGATCGTCGTCGTCGCCCGGGACCAGGCGGGCAACCGCGCCACGATCCGGCTGACGGTCCGGGCCCCGCGCGGTCGTCCGTAAACCTGCCTGTGACCGTTCGGTGAACTTCACGTCACGTTGATGACGTGTGCTGACGGGGCCGTTAGGGTGGCGCGCCAGGCGCAGCGGAGCACCCCCCGCATCGGCGCCTCGGCCCGCCGCGACCGCCCTGACCCAGCTGTCCGCGGCGGGCCCTCCCCCTTCTCCCCTCTCGTCATCCGTCCGACCCGACCGCGAGCGAGTTCACGTGAGCAATCCACGGCTGTCCGCCTCCCACCGCAAGCCGACGCCGACGCAGCGCGCCGCCGCGACCGCGGTCGAGGCGCTGCGCGCGGTCGGACGGCTGCTGCGCCGCGATCCGCTGGCCACCTTCCTGCTGGCGGCGGCGATCGCGTTGACGATCGCCTTCTTCTCGCTGCTCGGCTCGCTCTCCCCGCAGGGCCGGGGGCAGGGCCAGGAGGTCTCGCTCAGCAACGTGATCTCGCTGGCGCGCGGCGACCGGGCGCGGAGCGCGGTGCTGCTGGACCGCGACCACCAGGTGGTGGTCACCACCGACACCGGCCAGCGGGTCTTCGCCGACTACCCGAGCTCGGACACGGCCACCCAGGACCTGCTGCTGCGGCTGCACCGGGCGGGTGCCCAGGTCCGGATCGATCCCCAGCCGGGCAAGCCGCTGCGGACGATCGTGGTCCAGTTCCTGCTGCCGATCCTGCTGCTGGTGACGCTGTTCGCGTTCTTCACCCGCCAGGCCGGCGACGGCAGCGGCGGGATCGCGTCGTTCTCGGCCTTCCGCGGACGGGGGCGGAAGAAGAAGGGCAAGGCGCCGATCACCTTCGACTCGGTGGCGGGCGCGCCGGAGGCGCTGGTCGAGCTGCGCGAGATCAAGGACTTCCTCGACGATCCGAGCAAGTACCTGTCGGCGGGCGCGGCGGCCCCGAAGGGCGTGCTGCTGGTGGGGCCGCCGGGGACCGGCAAAACGCTGCTGGCGCGGGCGACCGCGGGCGAGGCCGACGCCGCGTTCTTCTCGGCCTCGGGGGCCGAGTTCGTCGAGTCGCTGGTCGGGGTCGGGGCGGCCCGGATCCGCGACCTGTTCGCGAAGGCCCGTAAGGCGGCGCCGGCGATCATCTTCATCGACGAGCTCGACGCGGCCGGGCGCAAGCGCGGCGCGGGCGTCGGCCAGGGCAACGACGAGCGCGAGCAGACGCTCAACCAGCTGCTGGTCGAGATGGACGGCTTCGGCGGCGACGCCGGGGTGGTGGTGATGGGGGCGACGAACCGGCCCGACATCCTCGATCCGGCGCTGCTGCGGCCGGGTCGTTTCGACCGCCAGGTGGTGGTCGACGTGCCGGACGTCCACGGGCGGCTGGAGATCCTCTCGCTGCACGCCCGCGGGCGCGCGTTCAGCCCCGACGTCGACCTGCACGAGATCGCGAAGCTGTGCCCGGGCTTCTCGGGCGCGGAGCTGGCCAACCTCGTCAACGAGGCGGCGCTGTTGACGGTGCGCGAGGGCCGCAGCGAGATCGACCAGCCGACGTTGGAGGAGGCGATCGACCGGGTGGTGGCGGGGCCGGCGAAGAAGCACGTCCTGAGCGAGGACGAGCGCTGGACGATCGCGATCCACGAGGCCAGCCACGCGGTGGTGACGCGGGCGACGGGCCAGGCGGTCAGTGCCCAGAAGCTGTCGATCGTGGCTCGTGGACGGCAGCTGGGGACGGCGGCGCACATGCTCACGGATCGGGATGCGGTGATGCACGGCCGCAGCGACCTGGAGCGGCAGCTGACGGCGATCATGGCGGGCACGGCGGGCGAGCTGATCGAGTTCGGCGAGGAGTCGACCGGCGTCAGCGACGACCTCCACGCGGCGACCAAGCTGGCGCGCTCGATGGTGACCTCGTTCGGCATGTCGCACGGGTTGGGGCACGTGACGATCGGCGAGCCGGGCGGCGAGGTGTTCCTCGGCAACGCGCTGCAGGACCTGGGGTCGACGGGACCGGAGACGCTGAACCTGATCGACCGCGAGATCGAGCGGCTGGTCGGCGAGGCCGAGGCCCGGGCGACGGTGGTGCTGCGGGCCAACTGGGATCCGGTCCGCGAGGTCGCGCGCTCGCTGCTGGAGCTGGAGACGCTCTCCGGCGTCGCGCTCGACGCGGTGCTGTCGAGCGTGCGGGAGATGCCGCTGGCCGAGATCGCCCTGCCGGCCCGGGAGGTCGCGCCCGATCCCCGCGACGACCGGTAGCCGGGCGGGTGGCGGCCGTCCGGGCGCGGTGGCGCCCCGACCTATGCTCCGTGCCATGGCGGCCCTGGCGGCGCGACGGAGCCTGGTGTGGCCGACCGCGCTGGCAGCTGCGGTGCTGTTCGTCGTCGTCGACCTGGTGCAGCACCCGTTCCGCGGAGCGGCGCCGGCCGGCAACGCCGCCGAGCGTCGGCAGCGGGTGTCGCTGGTGCTGCCGGGAAGCGAGCTGGGCGGCGACTCGACCGGCGTCGTGCGACTGCTGGCGACCGAGGCCCGGCGCCGCGGCATCGTCGTCGAGCCGGTCCGCCAGCGCGGTGGGGCGACGGCGGCGGTCGAGTCGGTGATCGGCGTCGATCGCGGAGCCCAGCAGCGGCTGCTGGTCGTGTCGGGCGAGACCCTGGTCCAGCTCGAGCAGGACCGGCGGGAGACGATCATCCCCGGCGTCGCCGAACGGGCCGCGCGGGCCTGGCGCCGCCTGGCCGAGGCCCGGCCCCTGGCCCTGCTGGCCCTCGACCCGGTGGCGGTCGCGGTCGCCGAGCGCTCGCCCCTGCGCGACTACGGTGATCTGACGCGCGAGCTGCGCCGCGGCCGCGCCGTGGTCGGCGTCGGTCAGGACCTGTGGTCGCGAGCCCTCCTGGCCCAGCTGGTGGCGCGCAGCGGCGTGGCGGGCCGGGTGCCGTACCGCCCCTTCGCCGGCGCCCGCGAGGCGGCGGCGGCGACCGGCGGCCACGACGCGCGAGCGGTGGTCGGCCCCCGGAGCGCACTGCGGCGGTCGGGGGTTGGGGCCGGGTCCGGGTCCGCGGGGGCGGTGGCGGAGGGCGGGGCCGCCGGGGCGGCGGCGCGGCGTGCGGGGGCGGCGGACGATGGCGGGACGGCGGTACGGCGCACGGGCGTGGCGGAGCGCGGCCCGTCGGCGGAGGCCGGGGCGGCGGCGCCGCGCGGCGGGTCCGCGGCCAGCGTGACGGAGCGGCGGCCGGGCCCGACGAAGCGGAGCACGGCCACGTCTGCGCCCGTCGACGCGGCGTCGCGGCAGTCCGGCGTCGTACGGCTGCTGCGCGGAGCGTGGCCGGCGGGCGAACGGCCGCGGCAGTGGGTGGCGATCGTCGCGCCGGCGGGTGAGGCCAGTCCGACGGCGCGGCGGCTGGCGCGGTTGGTGCGGTCGGCGGCCTGGCGACGGGCGCTGCGAGGGGCGGGCCTGGAGCCTCCGCCGGCCGGCCGGGCGGCGACCCGGGGCTTCCTCGCCGCCGAGCGCGCCCGTGCGTCAACACTGGTTCGCGATCTGGCCCGTGTACGCGCGCGGGCGGTGCGTTGACATTCGCACGAACGTTTACACTGGGCGAGCCGATGAGCGTCAGGCGCCGCGGGGGTACGGGATGAGCCCGGGCCCGCTGCTGGATCCCGACGGCGTCACCCGGCTCTACCGTCGCCACGCCCGCTCCCTGCTCGTGTTCTTCCAACGCCGCGTCGACGATCCCGAGCTGGCCGTCGACCTGCTCGCCGACACCTTCGCCCGCGTGATCGAGCGCCGCGACCAGTTCCGCGGCAGCAGCGAGCGCGAGCTGTCGGGCTGGCTCTGGCGGATCGCCCAGTCCGAGCTGGCCGCGGCCGAGCACCGCCTCGACCAGGAGCGCCGCAGCCGCTCGGCGATCGCCACCGAGCGCCGCGCCCTCAGCGACCGCGAGCTGGAGCGGATCGACGAGCTGGCCGGCATGCGCGACCTCCGCGCCGCCGTCTCCCGCCACCTCGTCGAGCTGCCGCCCGAGACCCGCCAGGCCGTCCTCCTCCACGTCGTCGAGGAGCGTCCGTACGCCGAGGTCGCCACCCTCCTCGGCCTCCGCCCCGACGCCGCCCGCGCCCGCGTCTCGCGCGGGCTGCGGATCCTCGGCCGCCTGCTGCGCGACGACCGCGACGCCTGGGAGCACGACTGATGCAGGACCGCCGGCCCCCGATCGACGCGGCGCTGCCGATCCTCGACGAGCTGGAGGCGACGATCCACCGCGCCGCCGTCGCCGCGGTGGCGCCGGCCGGCTCGGCTCGTGCCGGAGGCGCGGTGGGCCGGGCCGTCGGAATCGGCAGAGTCGGCACGGTCGACGTGGCCGACGCGGTCCGCACCGGCCACGCAGGCCGCCCGGCCGGCGCAGCGGACGCGAGCCGAGCGGCCGGCGCAGCAGACATGAGTCGCCCGGCCAGCGCAGCAGGCGCGGGCCGCGCGACGGGCGGGGCAAGCGCAAGCGGTCCCGCCGGCGCGGTCGGGGCGACCGACCCGGGCAGCGCACCCGGAGCGGCCCGGCGCGGCGGCGCAGCCCGGCCGGAGCACCCCGCGACCGCCGGTGACGACGGCGCGGGCGCGCGGGGTGGCCGGACGCCGGAGGGCCTTTCGCCGGGCTCGCCGGCGCCGGCCCGGTCGCGGCCGGGTCGCCGGCTCGGCGCCGCCCTCCGTCAGCCGCGGCGGGCCGTGGTGCTGGCGGGGATCGTCTGCCTGGTCGGCGCCTCGGCGGGCGCGGTGGCGACGCTGCCCTCGCGCGGCGGCCGGCACGTCGGCCAGCCGCTGACCGTCGACCGCGGCCGCGCGGGCGACGTCGCCTGGAGCCTCGACCTGGTGCGGCGCGACGGCCAGCTGTGCGCGTCGCTGCTGCTCGACGGTGCCGGCCTCGACACCGTCTGCGGCGCCGCGCCGCGTGGCCACACCGTTCTCCGCCAGCTGACCGTCGCACCCCAGCGACTGCTCGTCTTCGGCGTCACCGCTGGCCGGACCCGCGCGGTCCGGGCGACGGTGGCGGGCCGCGCGCGGACGGTCGCGACCCGTCCCGTCCCGGGCCCGGCGGCCGATCACGGCCTGCCCAGCGACGCGCGGACCTTCGTGGTCGACCTGGCGCGGCGCCGGGGCCCGGCGCCGACCGACGTCCGGGTCGTGGCGGCGCCTCGCGCACCGCAAACGTGAACAGACGCCACAGACGACGTTGATTACGTCGTGACCGTCCTGTGAAAGGACGGTGCTTACGTTGCGAGAGGGCCGATTTCCGGCCTCTGCGGGCCTCTTGGTCCTGGCGTCGGTTGTCACGGGGCTGTAAACTCGCGTCACGATGGGTCACGAAGTTCCTCAGCACACGGGTCACCCGGCCGTCCAAGGCCTGCCGATGATCGAGAACGCCGCCACCTCCGAAGTCGTCGACAACGTCCGCCAGACCATCGAGGGTCGCCTGGCCGAGCTTCAGCCGTACCTGGCCGAGGCCGAGCAGCTGCGCTCGATCCTGACCGCGATCGACAACCCGGAGCCCGCCGCGTCCGGCACCGGGCAGCGCACCCGGCAGGGCGCGAACAAGCAGGCGATCCTGGCCGTGATCGCCAAGCACCCCGGGATCACCGCCGCCGAGATCGCGCGGATGACCGGCATGAAGCGGACGGTCGTCGCCTCGACCGTCAGCCGCCTCAAGCGGATCGGCGAGCTGGAGCCGCAGGAGCGCGGCGTCCGCCTGCCGGACGGCGCGGCCAGCCCCGTCGCCGCCTGAGCCCGGATCGACGCGCCCGGGCCCTGGCACGGGCGCATCGATCCGCACCGTGCCGTCGCGGTCGGTCCGCCGCAGCGGCACCCCGGCCCGACGCAGGGCCGCGACCGTCGGCCCCGCCGGATGGCCGTAGCCGTTGTCGGCCCCGACCTGGGCGACCGCCAGCCGCGGCCGCAGCTCGGTCAGCAGCCGCGGCAGATCGGGATCGGCGCTGCCGTGGTGGGGCAGCACCAGCAGGTCGACCGGCCCGCCGGCCGCGGTCCGCAACGCCACGCCCTCGCGGTCGCTCGGGATCAGGACCCGCAGACCGCCGACGTCGGCGCGGACCACAGCGGCCCGCTCGTTCGGGTCCTCGTCCGCGGCCGGCGGCCCAGGCGGACGCGACGGTGGCCACCGCAGCTCCGCCCGCAGCGACCCCGCCGCGATCCGCAGGCCTGCCCGCGCCCGCACCACCTGTCCGCCGTCGGTCCGCACCGCCTGCGCGGCGACGGCGGCCGCCGGATCGGGCCGTCCGTCGGTGCCGTCGACCAGCAGCGCCGGCCGCAGCCGCCGCACGACCGCCGGGGCTCCACCGGTGTGGTCGGCGGCGGCGTGGGTCAGGACCAGCGCGTCGAGCCGCTCGACGCCCTCCTCCCCCAGCCGGTCCAGCACCCGGCCCGCCACCGGCCCGGCGTCGACCAGAATCGCCCGGCCACCCCGGCGCAGCAGCGTGGCACTGCCCTGGCCGACGTCGAGCACCACCACGCCATCCGCTCGCGGGGCCGTGCCGTCGTGGCCGCCCCGCCAGACGACGACGCCCACGACCGCCGCGGCGGCGGCCACCGCCGCGAGCGCTGCCCGACCGACCGCCAGGTTCCGGCCGCGCTGCCTTCCCCCGGCGCCACCGAGCCGTCGGCGGATCCGCACGAGAGCCGCCGGCGGTCGTCGGCCCGCGCCCGCCACCCAAGCGACGACCAACGCCGCGACCACCGGCAGCGCAGCCGCGACCGGCCCCGGCCGCACGACCGCCCAGCTCGGAGCCGCCGCCCACCGCGCGACGCCGTCGATCCAGTCGAGCGCCGGTCCGAGGGCGGCGACCAGCGCGCCGCTGAGCGGCGCGCCCTCGGGCCCCAGCAGCCCGGCCACCATCCCCAGCCACGTGATCGGGGCGACCAGCGGCTCGGCCAGGACGTTGGCGGCCAGGCTGGTCAGCGAGACGTCGCCGACGGCCGCCGCCAGCACCGGCGCCGTCGCCACGCCGGCCGCCAGCGGCACGGCGACGAGCAGCGCCAGCCACGGCGGCACCCGCAGCCGCCGGAGGGCGCCGACCAGCGGCTCGGTCAGGAGCAGCAGCCCGACGACGGCGGCGAAGCTCAGCCGCCAGCCGAGCTGGTCGGGCGAGAACGGATCGACCAGGACCGTGACCAGCGCGGCCGCCAGCAGCGCCCACCAGCGGTCGGCCGGCCGGCCGAGGGCCAGCGCCGTCAGCCCGAGCACGCCCATCACCCCGGCCCGGCGGATCGACGCGCCGCCCCCGGCCAGCGGCACGTAGGCGATGACCGCGGCCGCGGCGACCACGATCCGCCAGCGACGGCGCACGCCGGCAACCGCCCCGAGCCCCAGCACCAGCGCGGCGACCAAGGCCACGTTCTGCCCGCTCGCCGCGACCAGGTGGGCCAGCCCGCTGCGCCGGAAGGCCTCGGTCTGGGCGGCGCTGAAGCCGTCGTCCTGGCCCAGCACCATCCCCCGCAGCAGCGCACCCCGCGCCGCCGCCCGGTCGTCGCCGCCCGCCGGCGCCAGCGTCCGCTCGGCCCGCTCGCGGACGCCGTCGAGCGCGCCGCGCCAGCCGCCCCGCCGGCCGACCGGCGCTCCCGCCACGACCCCGTCGAGGGCCAGCGCCACGCCCCGCGCCCGGGCCGCCCGCGCTCGTGGTCCGACCGGGCGCAGCCGCCCGCGGACGCGGATCAGCGCGCCGACGGCCAGCCGCGGCGGGGCGGTGGCGACCGGCAGCCGCAGCTCGACCGTCGCGCCGCGCAGCCGCACGTCGGCCCGCCAGCCGCCGTCGAACGTCGGCCGCGGCCGCTCCAGCAGCTCGACCGGCTCGTCGAGGGCGACGGCCGCCCCGTGGACCAGCGGCGCCTGGGCCGCCCGCCACGCCTGCGCGGTCCGCCAGCTGCCGCCGACGGCGGCCAGCACGACCGCCGCGACCGCCGCCGCGGCCCACCCGCGGCGCGGCTGGCTGATCCAGGCCGCGGCCGCCAGTAGCGGGACGGCGATCGGCCACCGCGGCCCGGCGATCAGGGTCAGGACCGCGAACGCGACCAGGTGGTGCTGGGGCCAGCGCGCGGTCATCCGCCCAGCTGCTCGCGCAGCGCCTCCAGCCGCTTCGGGCCGATCCCGGGGATCTCGTCCAGGTCGTCGACCGAGCCGAGCCCACCCCGCTGCTCGCGCAGCTCGAGGATCTTGCGGGCGGTGGTCGGCCCGACGCCGTCGAGCCCGTCGAGCTGCTCGGCGGTGGCCGAGTTGAGGTCGACCGGACCGCCGCCCGCGCCGGCGCCACCCGCACTGGCAGCGCCATCACCGCCCGGCCGCGGCCGCTCCGGCACGACCACCTGCTGCCCGTCGCGCAGCGTCGCGGCCAGGTTCAGCCGCTGGCGGTCGGCACGGCCGACGGCGCCGCCCGCCCTGCGCACCGCCTCGTAGACCCGGGCGCCCTCGCGCAGCGCGTAGACGCCCGGTCGGCGGACCGCGCCGGCCACGTGGACGGTGACCCGGCCGGCCCCGCCCTCGACGCGGACGGCGCCGCGGTCCGCCGTTCGCGCCGGTCCCGCTCCCGGCCCACCGCCGCCGGCGGCACGGCCCTCGGCGCCGCCGATCGGGCCCGCGCCACCCGCCGCCGGCCCCGCGATCCGGGCCGCCAGCGCGCCCAGCGCGGCGGCGGCCAGGACCCCCAGCAGGAAGCGGATCCAGGGTCGGTCGAGCACCGTCCCGACGCTACGCGGGAAACCGCGGAACGTGGGTGGCGCGCTGCGCCAACTAGGCGCCGATCCTGTGCCAACTTCGTGCCAGCGGCCCGGCCCGGGCCCGGCGCACCCCCGCCCGGCCGGCGGACCCTGGCCGCCTCACTCCAGGACCCGGTCCAGCTGCGCCATCACGCGGTCGATCGCGTAGGGCAGGCTGAGGACCGAGGCGTAGGCGACCGCCTCGCCGACGTGGTCGCCACGGTTGGTCTGGAGGTAGACCACGTCGCCGCGCCGGACCACGTCGAGCGACGGGTAGAGCTTCTCGCGCCGGAACCGCCGCTCGCCCGCCGCGTCGCTCTCGACGAAGAGCACGTCGACGTCGAAGAGGTCCAGCCGCTCGGAGGAGACCGGCGTCCAGTCCGCGCGCGTGGCCAGCGCCTTCGGTACCCGGAAGCCGAGCTCGGTGAGGAAGCGGCCGCGGCTATCGCGCGCGTGGTAATGGTCGAACGTGCCGTTGCCGGAGGGGGCGACGTTGATCCCCGTCATCCGCGCCATCTCCGGCCGCCGCTCGCGGGCCGTGGCGAACCGCCGCTCGACGTCCCGGACCAGCTCGCGGGCCTGCGCCTCACGGCCCAGTGCCCGCCCGACCAGCTCCGTCACCTGCTGCCACGGCGGCGACTCCGAGTCCTTGAAGCTGGCCGGCTGGGCGACCGTCGGGGCGATCTTCGCGAGCTTGGCATAGGTCGCCCCGTCCATCGCCGACGTCACCCCGACGATCAGGTCCGGACGCAGCGCCGCGATCCGCTCGTAGTCGACCTCGGCGGTGTCGCCGACGACCTGCGGCAGCCTGCCGCCCCAGCGGTCGCGCTCCCAGGGGAACGAGCCGAACGGCTGCTCCCCGTACCAGTCGCGTGCCCCCAGCGGGACGATCCCGAGGGCGAGGACCGCGTCCTGCTCGCCGAAGCCGACGCTGACCACCCGCTGCGGGTCGGCCGGCACCGTCGTGCGGCCGAACTTGTGGGCGATCGTCACCGGCGACCCACCGCCGACAGCGGTGGTCGTCGCAGCCGGCTCGTCGTCCCCGCAGGCGGCCAGCGGCAGCGCCAGCAGGACGACCAGGGCGAGCAGCAGCCGCGTCAGCGGACGGGAGCGAGGCGGGGCGGACACGGCGTCTCCGTGGTTGCGGGGGAGCGTCGACCCGGCGGCCGACGCTCAAATTAGGGCAACCTACCATCGACGCCGCCGCGGGCGCCGCGCCGCTCAGCGCACGACGACGTTGACCAGCTTGCCGGGCACGACGATCACCTTCACGACCGTCTTGCCGTCGAGGTGCGCGCGGACCTTGTCGCTGGCCAGCGCCAGCTCCTCCAGCTGCTCGCGGCTGGCCGAGACCGGCGCCGTCAGCCGGTCGCGGACCTTGCCCTGGACCTGGACGACCAGCTCGAACTCGTCGCGCTCCAGGAACCGCTGCTCGGCGGCGGGCCAGGGCTGCTCCCAGATCCGCAGGCCGGTCAGCCGCTCGTAGGCGTCGGCGGCCAGGTGCGGCGCGAACGGCTGCAGCAGCGAGACCGCCGTCGCCGTCGCGAAGCGGATCGCCGCCCAGCCGTCGGCGTCGTCGGCGCCCGCGCCCATGCCGGCCGCGTCCGGGTTGCCGCCGTCCTGGACGACCGCGTTGCGGCGGGCCGAGATCGCGTTGGTCAGCTCCATCACCGCGGCGACGGCGGTGTTGAACGCGAACCGCCCGTCGAGGCCGTGGGTGACCTTGTCGATCGCCCAGTGGGCCTTGCGGACCAGCTCGAGGTCGTCGCCCTTCGGATCGGCCGGCGGCAGCGCGCCCGGCGCGCCGCTGACCGTTCCGTCCTCCGCGACCACGGCCCCGCCGGCCTCGGCCGCCTCGGCGGCGAACCGCCACAGCCGCGAGAGGAAGCGGTTGACGCCCTCGACGCCCTCGTCCGACCAGTCGGCGTCCTGGTCCGGCGGGCCGAGGAAGAGCACGTAGGTGCGAGCGCTGTCGGCCCCGAACCGCTCCACGATCTCGCGCGGGGCGACCGTGTTGCCCTTGGACTTGGACATCTTCGCCCCGTCCTTGGTGATCATCCCCTGCGTGAAGAGGTTCTGGAACGGCTCGTTGACGTCCAGGACCCCGATGTCGGAGAGCGCCTTGCAGAAGAAGCGCGCGTAGAGCAGGTGCAGGATCGCGTGCTCGACGCCGCCGATGTACTGGTCGACCGGCATCCAGCGGTTGGTCACGGCCGGATCCCAGGCGGCGCCCTCGTTGAGCGCGTCGGTGTAGCGCAGGAAGTACCAGGAGGAGTCGACGAAGGTGTCGAGCGTGTCGGTCTCGCGCCGCGCCGGACCACCGCAGGTCGGGCAGCTGGTCGCCACCCACTCCTCGGCCGCGGCCAGCGGCGAGCGGCCCTTCGGCTTGTAGTCCTCGACGTCCGGCAGCACCACCGGCAGCTGGTCGACGGGCACCGGCACGACGCCGCAGGCGGCGCAGTGGACGATCGGGATCGGGCAGCCCCAGTAGCGCTGGCGGCTGACCAGCCAGTCGCGGAGCCGG
This sequence comes from Patulibacter defluvii, assembly GCF_034096925.1. Taxonomy (NCBI): domain Bacteria; kingdom Bacillati; phylum Actinomycetota; class Thermoleophilia; order Solirubrobacterales; family Patulibacteraceae; genus Patulibacter; species Patulibacter defluvii. The sequence goes on along the minus strand of NZ_JAWZSQ010000018.1, from coordinate 88,653 downwards.
AAGTTGACCGACGCCTGGCCCTTGCCCTCGGCGGCCAGCCAGTCGACGATCGCCGCCAGCGCCTCGCGGTTGTGGGTGCCGTCGAAGTCGGGGTGGCTGTCGACCAGCGGGCCGTCGCCGACGTAGGGCAGCCCGTCGTCGTCCGGCGACGGCGCGCCGCCGGCGGCCGCCGCGTCGGAGAGCGGACCGCCCTCGGCCGCCTCCTCCGGATCGGCGATCACGCGCTTGACCGGCAGGTCGTACGCGCGCGCGAAGTCGAAGTCGCGCTGGTCGTGGCCGGGCACGGCCATGATCGCGCCGGTGCCGTAGTCCATCAGCACGTAGTCGGCGACGTACATCGGCAGCCGCTCGCCGTTGACCGGGTTGACGACGTGGCGGCCCAGGAAGACGCCGGTCTTCTCCTTGTCGGCCGCGCCCCGCTCGCTGCGGTCGGCGGTCAGCGCGCGGTTGACGTAGGCCCGGACCTCGTCCTCCTGCGCCGTGCCCTCGGCCAGCCGCAGCACGTCGGCGTGCTCCGGCGCCATCACGAAGAAGGTCGCGCCGAAGAGCGTGTCGGGGCGGGTGGTGAAGACCTCGTAGTCGGTCTCCAGCTCCTCGCAGCGGAAGACGACCTGGGCGCCCTGCGAGCGGCCGATCCAGTTCCGCTGCATCGTCTTCACGTGCTCGGGCCACTGGATCGTGTCGAGATCGTCGAGCAGCCGCTGGGCGTAGTCGGTGATCCGCAGGAACCACTGCTCCAGCTGGCGGATCTCGACCAGCGCGCCGGAGCGCTCGCCACGGCCGTCGATCACCTGCTCGTTGGCGAGCACGGTCTCCTCGACCGGATCCCAGTTGACGGCGGCGCTGCGGCGCTCGACCAGGCCGGCCCGGAACAGCTCGAGGAAGATCCACTGCGTCCAGCGGTAGTACTCGGGCCGGTGCGAGGCGATCTCGCGCGACCAGTCGATCGACACGCCCCAGTCGCGGAACTGGCGCTGGAACGACGCGATCGACGCCTCGGTCGCCTCGCGCGGGTGCTGCCCGGTCTTGATCGCGTTGTTCTCCGCCGGCAGGCCGAACGAGTCGAAGCCCATCGGGTGCAGGACGGTGTCGCCGCGGCGCCGGCGGAAGTGCGCGACCGCGTCGCCGATCGCGTAGTTCTTCAGGTGCCCGACGTGCGGCTCGCCACTCGGGTAGGGGAGCATCTCGAGCACGTAGACCGGGTTCGCGCCGGCCTCGTCGAGGCCCGCGTTGGGGACGTGCCAGGTCTGCTCGTCCTCCCACACGCGCTGCCAGCGCGGCTCGATCTCTCGTGGCTCGTAGCGGTGCTCCATGGGCGTCGAGCAAGTGTAGGTCGGGCCGTGCGGGCGCCGCGTTGCGGGCGCGGCCGCAGGGAGCCGCGCGCCGCCGGCGAACTCCGCCGGGATGTCCGCGCGCGAGCTGGCCCCCACGCCGGTCCTGGTCGCCGGCCGCGAGCCGCGCTGGCCCGCGACCGTGGTCGTGGTCGCGCTCTCGGCCCTCTACCTGCTGCTGCCCGACCGGCTCTCGCTCGGCCCCACCTACCTGTTCCCGGCGCTGGCGCTGCTGCTGGCGGTCCCGCTGGCGATCGTCGCCCCCACCCGCCACGTCGAGGAGTCGCGGATCCTGCGGATCAGCGGCTTCGCCCTGCTGGGGCTGGTCGCGGTGGCCAACCTCAGCTCGCTGGCGATGCTGGTCCGCGACCTGCTCGGGGTCCACCACGCGGTCGACGGGCGCGAGCTGCTGCAGGCGGCGCTGATCGTCTGGACCTGCAACCTGCTGGTCTTCGGGCTCTGGTTCTGGGAGCTGGACCGCGGCGGGCCGGACCAGCGCTCGGGCGGCGGCGCGACGGCACCGGACTTCCTCTTCCCCCAGCAGGGCGACCCCGACCTGCGCGCCGGCGGCTGGCGGCCGACGCTGGCCGACTACCTGTACGTGGCCTTCACCAACGGGACCGCGTTCAGCCCGACCGACACGATGCCCGTCTCGCTGCGGGCGAAGGCGCTGATGGCCGGCCACGCGCTGGCGTCGCTGGTGACGATCGTGCTGGTGACGGCGCGGGCGGTCAACGTCCTGCAGTGAGCGGGCGTGGGCCGCGGCGTGCGGGGCTCGCCACCCGCCCGCGGCTCTGGGATCCTGGGAGGGATGGCAGGCGACCCCCACCTGCACGCGGTTCCCCCGCCCGACGCCGGCCAGCCCGGCGGCGACGCCGCGCCCGCGACCCACGCGCTCAGCAGCCAGGCCGCGGCGAGCCGCGTGGCGGAGATCATCGCCGCCGCGGAGACGGCCGCCAGCCGCGTCCGGATGGAGGCCGAGCGGCGCGCCGACGAGCGGATCGCCGAGGCCGAGCGGGCGGCGCGGATGCGGGTCCAGGCCGCCGACGCCGAGGCCGAGGACCTGGTGGCCGAGGCCCGCCGCTCCGCCGAGCGGCTGCTGCGCGACACCCAGGTCACCGTCGACCACGAGCAGGTGACGAGCAGTCGCGAGGCCGAGCAGTACGCCGCCCAGGTGCGGCAGGCGGCCGAGGAGCACGTGGCCCGCGTCCGCCGCGAGGCCGAGGAGGCCGCGCGCCAGCTGCGCGACGGCGCCGCCCAGGCCGCGCGGCGGCTGACCGACGAGGCCGCGGCCGCCCGCGAGCAGGCGGCGGCCGAGGCGGAGAAGACCACCGACGACGCCCACCGCCGGGCCCAGGCCCAGCTGGCGGCGGCCCGCTCGGTCGCCACCGACGTCCTGACCGAGGGCGAGGCGCTGGCCGCCAACCTGCGCGAGCTGGGGCGGTCGCTGGAGAGCAACGCGCGGCTGCTGCTGGACGACGTCCGCGCCAGCCACGCGGCGCTGATGACCGCGCTCGACCGGGTCTCCCCCGGCCACGTGCCGCAGAGCCAGCTGCGCCGCGGCGCGGGCCGCCCGGCGGAGGGCCGCGCCCCCCGCCGCGACGACCCGCTCGAGCCGCCCGAGTTCCTGCGCCGCTGACTAGGGCCGCGGCTCGACGGTCGCCGGCCGGCCCGGACGACCGGGCGTCGGCGCGTCGCCGCGGTCGGGTCCCGGTCCCCACAGCCGGTCGCCGAGCAGGGTCAGCGCGGCCGGGGCGAGCAGCCAGCGGACCAGCGTGATGTCGACGAGGATCGCGCTCGCCAGCCCGAAGCCGGACATCTTGATCGTCGTGTCGGGATCGGTGGCGAAGCCGAGGAAGACGACGATCATGATCAGGCCGGCCGCGGTGATCGTCCAGCGGGTGCGGGCGCTGGCCTGGGCGACCGCCGGCGGCACGTGGCCGAGCCGCTTCCACTCCTCGCGCACGCGCGAGAGCAGGAAGACGTTGTAGTCGGTCGAGAGCCCGAACAGGATCGCGAACATGAACAGCGGCACGTAGGGCACGACCGGCTGGATCTCGACGCCGATCAGGTCGGTTCCGCCGCTGGTCTGGAACAGCAGGTGGATGATCCCGTAGGCGGCCGCGATCGAGACCAGGTTGAGGACCGCTGAGAGGATCGCCACCTTCAGCGAGCGGAAGGTGATCGCCAGCAGCAGCAGCGAGAGGCCGACGACCACGACGGCGAAGAGCGGCAGCCGGTCGCTGATCCGCTGGGCTTCGTCGACCAGCCGCGCGTTGTAGCCGCCGACGAGCGCCCGGCCGTCGGTGCCCTGGAGCGCCAGCGGGATCGTCTCGTCGCGCAGGTCGTGGACCAGGTCGGCGGTCCGCGAATCCTGCGGCGAACTGCGCGGGAAGACGGTCAGGAGCGCGGCGTCGCGGTCGCCGTTCAGCGTCGGCGGCGTGACCGAGGCAACGTCCGGCCGACCGGCGACGGCCCGCTCGACGCGGCTGGCGGCGGTGGCGACGTCGCGGCCGCGGTCGCCGTCGACGGTGATCACGAGCGGGCCGTTGAAGCCCGGGCCGAAGGCGGCGGCGAGCCGGTCGTAGGCGGTCCGCTGGGTCTGGTCGGTCGGTTGGTTGCCGTTGTCGGGCTGGCCGAGCTCGAGGCCGGTGGCGGGGATCGCCAGCCCGATCGCGACGACCGCGCCGAGCGTCAAGGCGATCCACGGCCGGCGGACGGCCAACCCGGGACGGGCGACCGCCTCGTCCGGCTCGGCCGGGTGCGCGCGCTCGCGGCGGGGCAGCATCCGGCGGCCGCCGGCGGCGAACAGCGGCGGCAGCAGCAGCACGGCGACGATCGAGCTGACGACGACGAAGAGGCCCGCGACCACGCCGACCTTGCCGACGAAGGGGATGCCGGTCACCAGCAGGCCGCTGATCGAGACCAGGACGATCCCGGCGGCGGTGACGGCCGAGTGGCCGGCGGTGGCGTTGGTGCGGACGGCGGCCTGCGCGGGCGTGCGGCCGCGGCGCAGCTCCTCCTGGTGGCGGGCGGCGCTGAGCAGCGCGTAGTCGATCCCGGCGCCGAGGCCGAGCATCGCGGCCATCTGGGGAGCCAGGCTGGGGATGTCGACGCCGAGCGTGGCCAGGCCCATCAACCCGAAGCCGAGGGCCAGGCCGAGGAACGCGGTCAGCAGCGAGGAAAGGGCGGCGCGGGCCGAGCGCAGCACGAGCAGCAGCAGGGCGAGGGCCAGGACCACGCCGGCCAGCTCGCCGATCGGCATCGAGCCCTCGTTGCCGGCGTCGACCACCTGGCCCTGCATCGAGACCTCGACGCCGGCCTTGGCGAGCGGCGCGGTGGCGTCCTCCAGCCGTTCGCGTGGCTTGGCCTTCATGCCGTCGTCGCCGGCCTCGGCGTCGTAGGAGACGGTGGTGAAGGCGGTGCGGCCGTCGCGCGAGAGCTGACCGGCGGCGAGCGGGTCCTCGACCCCGGTGACGTGGGGCTGGCGCTCGATCGCGCGGACGGCGGAACGGATGGCGGAGGCCCGGTGACCGTCGCGCAGCTGGCCGCGGTCGACGTGCAGGACGACGGTGGCCGAGTCCCCCTTCTGGGCCGGGAACCGTTCGCCGATCAGGTCCTGGGCCTTCTGCGACTCGATCCCGGGGACGGTGAAGTCGTCGACGGTCTGGCCGCCGGCCGAGACGCCGCCGGCGATCACGGCCAGCAGCAGCACGAGCAGCAGCGCGATCGCGCGGCCGGGCCGGCGCGTCGTGCGGGAGGCGAGGGAGCGGAGCAGCGCGGTCATGGCGCGACCCTAGCGAGACGTAGTCCAAAATTGGACTGCGTCTGGAAATACGCCAGGTAGCCCCACCCCCGGGGCTGCGGAAGGCCGGAGCGGCGGCGTTCAGCGGGCGCCGTCGGCGAGCCGCGCGACCCCGCCGTCGACGAAGGAGACCGCGGCGTCGAAGAGCCGGTCGACCTCGTCCGCGGTCAGCGGATCGGCGGCGTCGCGCAACCGCCGGGCGGCCTCCAGCTCGACGGTCGAGAGCGCGGCCCCGAGGGCACCGGCGACCAGCCGCGGCAGCAGTGGCGAGCCAGCGGGCATCGTGTGCGCGAGGGCGACGGCGATCTCCTCCTCGATCGCGCGCTGGAGTCGCGAGCGGGCGGCGGCGACGGCGGGCACCTCGTCGGCCAGGCGCATCTGGAGCAGCAGGTCGGGCTCGACCCAGCCGACCAGCGTGCGGAGCCATTCGCGGACCGCGGCGAGCACCCCGGACTGGTCGGGCACGCCGGCGAGCGCCGCCCGCAGCCCCTCGACGGCGACCGCCGACTCGCCGAGGACGATCTCCTCCTTGCTCCCGTAGTAGGAGAAGACAGTGGCCCGCCCGACGTCGGCGGCGTCGGCGATCTCGGCCACCGTGACGTTGCCGTAGCCGCGCTCCGCGAACAGCGCCATGGCGGCCTCGTGGATCGCCGTCAGCGTCTTCCGCCGCTTCCGTTCGCGCAGGTCGGACATCGCCTCCGAGTCTAGGACGCGACGCCCCCGACCTCGCCGCGCCCGCCGCCGCCAGGTGCTACCTTTTCCGACCCCAGGGGCTATAGCTCAGCTGGGAGAGCGCCTGCATGGCATGCAGGAGGTCGCCGGTTCGAGCCCGGCTAGCTCCACTAGGAGAAGCAGGACCGAGGCCCCCGCGAGAGCGGGGGCTTCTTGGTTCTCGGGGAACGCCCAGGCCACGGTCGCACTGGCGCTTGCCCGGGTTGATATCTGCGGATATCATCGCCGTATGCCCGACGTCCTGATCCGCGATCTTCCCGCCGAGGACCTGGCGCGCTTGGACGCGCACGCCGCCCGTCAGGGGTTGTCCCGGACGGAGTACCTGCGGCGCCGGTTGCGGGAAGACGCCGCGCGGGTCGATGCGCCGGTGGCCGTTTCGGATCTGGAGCGGTTCGCGGACCGGTTCGGGGATCTCGAGGATCCCGAGGTCATGCGGCAGGCTTGGTCGTGACCGACCACGTTCCGGGCGCGGGCTGGTTGATCGACAAGTCAGCGCTGGTCCGCCTTGGTCGTAGCCGCGATGCCGCGGCGTGGGCAGGCCGGATCGAGCGCGGACTGGTGCGTATCGCGACCGTGACGCTGCTGGAGGTCGGCTACTCCGCCCGCAGCGCCGACGACCTGCACGCAGGGCTGCGTCAGCCGCCGGTCGGCTCGATGCCGGTCGAGCATGCGACCCCGCGTGCGGAAGACCGAGCGGTCGAGGTGCTCACGCTGCTCGCCGGTCGCGGCCAGCATCGAGCGCCGTCGATCCCCGACCTGCTGATCGCCGCCACCGCGGAGATCGCAGGGTTGACGGTCCTGCACTGCGACAAGGACTTCGAGCTGATCGCGGCGATGACGGGGCAGGCGCTGGAGCGGATCGAAGGCTAGGCCCCGAGGCGCCTGGATTCCAGGCGCCTTCTGCGTTCCGGCCTCGCCTAGCGCACCTGCACCGTCCCCGTCGTCGCCGGCCCGGACGGACGGGTCAGGCGCAGCGACAGCCGGTAGCGGCCCGGCCGGGCGGGGACCGTCAGCCGCGCGCGGTTGCTGCCGGCGCGGGCGGTGCCCCGCGCACGGGCCACCGTCCGCGTACCGCGCAGCAGCCGCAGCTCCCAGCGGCCGGCGGTGGGCGCGCGGAACGACAGCGTCAGCCGCGCCCCGCGCCGCAGCGTCCAGGACCGCCGCGCCAGGCGCAGCTCGTGGCCGCCGGCGCCGTCCGTCCCGCCCGCGCCGGAGCCGCCGCCGGCACCGCCGCCACCGCCACCCGCGCCGCCGCCACCGCCACCCGGTCCCGCGCCGGCCGCCGGCACGTCCGCCGGCCCCCAGTCCGGCGACGTGGCGCCGGGCAGCATCGTCCGCACCGCCACCCGATCGCCGGCCGGGCAGCCAGCCGCCAGCCCCGGCAGCTGGGCGACGTAGAGGCCCTTCGGCCCCGCCCAGACCAGCTGGTCGCCGCTCGGCGACCAGCTCGGCGACGACCACGGCCCGCCCTGGGCGGGTGCGTCGAGGCACCCCTGGGGCGCCGCACCCGGGGCCGGCGGCGCGGTCGTCCGGTAGACGATCAGGTGGTCGCCGGCGGCGTTGGCGACGAACGCCACCCCGCTGCCCTGGCGGTTCAGCTCGCCGTCGTAGAGGTTCGACACCGCGCCCTCGCTGAACCACTCGGTCGCCGTCGCGGGGCCGCCGGCGACGTCGATCGCGACCTGCTTCACCAGCGCCGAGCTCGGTCCCGACAGCAGCGTCCGCTGATCGTCGATCCAGGACGGGTCGATCCAGCCCCACTCGGGCCGGAAGCCCGCGTCGTTCCAGTCGACCGGCCCGGTCGAGCGCGAGTAGCCGGTGCCCGCGTACTGCTGGCCGACCTGGCAGCCGCCCGGCCGGCCGCAGTTCGGATCCCCCGCCCGGTACTGGACGAAGAAGCCGTAGGCGACCCGGCTGCCGTCGGGCGAGATCGCCGGGTCGAACGGTCCGCTCAGCGTGACCGTCCCGGCCGTGCCGGCGGCGACCGGCGAGAAGTCGGCCAACACGGTCCCGCGCCGGTCGAGCAGCCGGAAGCGGTTGCCGTGCAGGGCGACGATCCGGCCGTCGTCGGCCTGCGACGCCGACCGGTAGCCGCCGGTCGTGGTCAGCCGCACCGTGCGGCTGCCGTCCGGCGTCGCCAGGTGCACGTCGCCGTCGTGGACGTAGCTGATCGAGTCGGCCCCGGCGGCGGCGGGCAGCGTCGCGGCCACGCCGAGCGCCAGCGCGGCCGCGGCGGCCAAGCGCGCCCGCGAACGCCCGCGGCCGCGGGGTGGGCGTCCGGCGGCCGCCTGGCGGTGGACGGTCGCGGTCATCGAGGTCTCCTTCGTCGGCTGCATCGGCGCCGAACCGTAGGACCCGCCCGCGCACGCCACCCTCCCCAGAACGGGGGGTCCTGACGCCGCGCACCCCCCTCAACGCGCCTGCCGCACCAGCCCCGGCGTCAGCCGCCGCACCTGGGCGAGGATCCTCTCGTGGGTCGCCTCGACCGGGTCGGTCAGCCGCAGGCGCAGCATCTCGGCGCCGGCGGCGTGCAGGATCCGGGCCGTGTACTCCGGGTCCGGCAGCTCGGGGTTGATCGTCAGCAGCACCTCCTGGAGGTGCTCGCGGACGATCGCCTGCGCGTCCCCCATCCGCTGGTGCAGCGCCGGCGGCGCGCCCTCGGGCGGGGTCAGGAACAGGCGCCAGGTGGCGGGGTGGTCGTCGATCGCGCGCAGGAGGCCGGCGAAGGTGCGGCCGAACGCCCCGTCGTCCTCGTCCGGCTCGCCCGCGGCCGCGATCGCGGCGGCGAACTGCATCCCGGCCCGCTCCGCCTCGCGGTCGACGAGGGCGACGAAGACACCGGCCAGGTCGCCGAACTGCTGGTAGAGCACCGTCCGCGTGACGCCCGCCTCGGCGGCGATCCGGTTGAGGGTGGCGGCATGGAAGCCCTCACCTGCGACGATCGCGTGGGCGATGTCGAGGATCTGCTCGCGCCGGTCCTCGGCGGTCATCCGCTGCCGCGTTCGAAGTTGTCCGGCCATCGCTTGACACTCTAACTTGCGGACCGTAAGTTGGACTTTCAATCTGTAAGTACCTCTCCTCCTGAAGTCCGGAGCCTGCAGTGACCCAGAGCCTCTACTACCCCGCCCTCGCCGAGCGGGTCCGCCGCCAGCGGGAGCTGCAGCCGCTGCTGTACGGCGAGATCGACTTCGAGGCCCGCCCCCACCGCCTGGCCCTCTCCCCCGACGACGAGTCCTCGCTGCCCGCGCGGATGGCCGACCGCGGCGCGATCCTCGAGGACGCCCGGACGGTCGAGCTGATGAGCACCGCCACGATGCTCGGCGACGTGGTCGCCGACCCCTACGCGTCGCTGATGGCGCAGCGCAGCTTCAAGGGCCTGATCGAGATGCTCCGCACGGCCTGCCGCGAGGGCCTGGACGCCGTCCCGGATGCCCCGCCCGAGCTGGTCGCCTTCATCCGCTCGATGGAGGCCACGCCCGACTGGCTCGACATGGACCTCGTCCAGGAGGGCGCGCGCCAGCAGCGGATCCCCGCCGCCCTGCTCGCCCCCTTCGTCACCCGCGGCGCGTTCGTCGCCACCTTCCTCAACACCTACGCCGCGCTGCCGATGGCCCTCACCGGCGCGCTCGGGGGGCGGATGGCCGCCCGCCGCGTCAACGAGACGTCGAGCTTCTTCTCGATCACCACCCTGCCGGGCGCGATGGAGCGCCACGGCGCCGGCTTCGAGGCCGCCGCGATGGTGCGCCTGATGCACTCGATGGTCCGCTACAACGCGCTCAAGCGGTCCGATCGCTGGGATCCGGCGGTCTTCGGCATCCCGATCCCCCAGGTCGACCAGATGCCCGCTGGCCTGATCAACATCTACCTGCTCGCCGCCCGCGCCCGCCAGCAGGGGCGCAGCGAATGGACCGATCGCGAACGGGCCGTGGTCGAGTTCGGCCGCTACCGCTGCTTCCTGCTCGGCCTGCCCGAGGAGCTGCTGCCGACCACGCCCGACGGCATCCTCCACGCGCTCCACGCCCGCGCCGCGCTGCTGCGGGCCGACTTCGACGACGACGTCTGCGGGGGGCTGGTCCGGGCCACGATGGCGGCGCGGCTGCGGGAGAGCGACCACCCGTTCGAGCGCCTGGCCGAGGCGGTCGAGAAGAGCTACAGCAAGACCTTCTTCATCCGGGCCTTCGCCGGCGGCGACCGGCGCAAGGCGGCCGAGATGGGCGTCACCCTCGACCTGACCGACGTCCTCCGCGTGGCCACCACGGCGCCGTTCGTCTTCGGTCGACTGATGGCGGTCAACGCGGTCAACGAGCTGCCGATCCTGCGCGAGATCAGCGACGCCTACGTGCTCTGGATGCTGAAGGGCCGGCTGGCGACCTACGGCCGACCCGAGTTCACCACCGACGCGGCCACCTACGCACCGCCGAAGCCGCAGGCGCAGCGGAAGCCGTCGGCCCGGCCGCTGGCGGCGGATTGATCCGCCACCCTTGACCCCACCGCCCGCCTGGACGATGCTCCGCCCGTCGTCGGCGGGCCCGCGGGGCCCGGAGGGGAGCGCGCCGTGGTGGCCGCCGGAGCTGCGATCACGGGCCTCGCCGCCCTGATCCACGTCTACATCTTCTACCTGGAGTCGCTGGCCTGGACCGCTCCCGGCACGCGCAAGCTCTTCGGCACCAGTCCGGAGGAGGCGGAGACGACGCGGACGCTGGCCTTCAACCAGGGCTTCTACAACCTCTTCCTGGCCGTCGAGATCGGCGTCGGGATCGTGGTCCTGGCCGCCGGCGACCGCGCGGTCGGCGCCACCCTGGTGCTCGCCGGCGCGGCCTCGATGGTCGCCGCCGGGCTGGTCCTGCTGGCCTCGGCCCCCGACAAGGCCGGCGCCGCCGTCAAGCAGCTCGGGCCGGCGCTGGTCGGCGGCGCGCTGCTCGTCGTCGGCCTGGTCGCCTGACCGGGCCGCCGCCTCCGGCCCCGCCCCCCCCCGCGCGTCGACTAGGGGTCGTCGGCGCGCCAAACGTCCGGGTCGGCCCCGGATTGCCGGCCCCGCCGCCGTCCACCACCGTGGAGGACGCCACTCAGGCACGACTAGCGTCGGATCGCGCCCCACACCGGCCCCGCGGACACCGCCGCGGCGCCCCGCGCGTCCGACCACGACCCCAAAGGACCCCCCAGATGAAGCGCCTCCTGACCGGCGGCGCGGCGATCGCCGCCGCCCTCGCCGTCACCGCGCCCGCGGACGCCGCCACCACCTTCGGCAGCCGCCTGGCCAACGATCCCGCCAACTCCGGCGAGTGCGCGATGCTCGCCGCGCCCTGCACCCTCGCCGGCCGCATCCACCCCGCCGACGGCGTCCTCGCCGACACCGGCGCGCCGGTCGACGGGGTCGTCACCCGCTTCCGGATCAAGGGCTACGGCATCGGCGGTCCCGCCACCGTCCGCCCGCGGGTGATCCAGCTCAGTGGCCTCGGCGCCGCCACGGCCGACGGCGCCGGCGCGGCCAGCGGCGACCAGGTGGTCGTGCCGACCGACGAGGACGGGGCCGACGTCGTCGTCCAGACCTACGCCACCCGGATGCGGATCAAGCGCGGGCAGTTCCTGGGCCTCGACGGCACCAACGTCGCCGCCACCTACAACACCTCGGGCGACAAGTTCACCCACCTCTTCGACCCCGCGCTCGCCGACGGCGCCGCCGCCCGCCCCGCGACCGCGGCCACCGGTGAGCTGCTGGTCCAGGCCGACATCGAGCCCGACGCCGACGGCGACGGCCTCGGCGACGAGACCCAGGACCCCTGCGTCGACAGCGCCGCCAAGCGCTGCCCCGACTCCTCGCGCGACACCACCGCCCCGCGCCTGAGCCGCCTGAAGATCAGGGGCCGGACGCTGCGGCTGACCGTCTCCGAGACCGCGACGATCGACCTCCGGATCCGCCGCTCCGGCAAGACCGCCGCCAAGCGCAGCGTCCGCGTCGCCCAGGGCAGCAAGCGCCTGACCCTCCCGACCCGCAAGCTGCGCCGCGGCCGCTACGAGCTGCGGGTGGTCGCCACCGACACCAGCGGCAACGCGTCGAAGGCGAAGACGCTGCGCCTGACGGTGCGCTGACCCGGCCGGCAACCGGCGAGCGCCGGCGCGCCGTGTGGCAGGGTGATCCCGTGTCCCGCGTGCGTGTCGGCCGTCGTCGGTGGATGGGCGCCCTCCTGGCGCTGCTGGCCCTGCTCGTCGTCGCCGGCGTCCTGCTGCTCGCCGCCGGCGGTGACGACGACCCGCTCGACGGGCTGCGGGCGCTGCCCGCCGTGGCCGACGCCCGCCGCGACGGCGACGGTCGCGAGATCGACGTCCGGCTGCGGCCGGACGCCGACGCCCGCGCCGTCCTCGCCGTCCGCGACCGCCTGCCCGCCGACGCCGACGGCGGCCGCCTGCGGGTCGGCCAGGCGCTGCTGGAGTTCGACGACCGCGGCCAGGCGCTCGACCGGCTCGCCCCCACGCTGCTCGCCCTGGCGACGATCGCCGTCCCCGGCGGGCCGATCGAGCTGCACGAGGGCTACAGCTCGGAGCGGATCACGGTCGCGGTCGACCGCCGGTCGCAGGCCGCGCCGCTGGCCCGCCGGATCCTCGCCCGCCTGGTGTCCGAGGGCGTCTGGCGGCCCGGCGTCGGAGGCCTGGAGGTGGCCGTCCGCGGCGTCGGCGGCCGCGACGAGCCCCCAGTCACCATCGGCCGCCTCGCTGGTTCGGCGCGCAACGCCACGATGGTGGCGCTCTCCGCGGCGGCCCGGCTCGACGACCACGTCCCGCGGGTGGTCGCCAACGGCACCAACGTCGAGCTGCGCCTGCGCGCCGACCGGCCCGCCGACGCCGATCGCGTCTGGCGCCGGGCCGCCCGAGCGCTCGGCCACGACCGGGCGATCCCCGACCCCGATCCGGCCATCCTCTACGTCGACGTCCCGGCCGCCGACGCCGCCGCCGCCGACGGTCGCGACGGCCGCCGGCGCTGGCTGCCGGTCGTCTCCGGTCCCGCCGGCGACGACCCGCGCCGAGCCCTCGCCCTGGTGCGCGCGCTCGGCCCCGACGCCGGCGAACCGTTCGCCAACAGCGACCTCGGCTACGCCCAGGCCGACCTGCGCCGGGCCGCCGACGCCGTCCGCGCCGCCACCGCCGCCGAGCGCGCCGGGGCCCGTCGGCTGCGGCTCCGCTGGCCGCGCGGCGCCGACCTCGACTCCGACGGCGACGACGACCCCGCGATCACGGTCGACGACGCGCCGACCGTCGTCCGCCGTCTGCTGCCCGGCCTCGCCCGCGCCCGTGCCGCCGGCCTGCAGCGCATCAGCTGGAGCGGCCAGCCCGGCGCCGTCCCGCTGCTGACCCTGCCGCAACCGGCCTGGCTGGCGCCCGATACCGCCCCCGGCGACCAGCCGGCCGCGCTGCGGCGCCTGGCTCGTGCCGTGCGACGGATCGGGTGGCCGGGCGTCGCCCGCTTCGAGCTGATCGCCGGCCGCGGCGACTGCGCGGGCACGCCGCGCGCCCAGGCGACGGTCCGGATCTCGTCGACCAGCGGCGGCCGGGCCCGCTCGGCCAAGCCCGGCGCCGCCTGCACCGACGCCGCCGCGATCGCCGCGGTCCGGCGGGCCTGGGACGCGACGGCCGCCGGCTAGGCCGCGGCCCCCGCCTCCCCGGCGCCCGCCCGCCGCTCCAGCTCCCGCACCACCCGCAGCGCCACCACCAGCAGCACCGCCGCGACCGCCGCGCCGATCGCCCAGGCGGCAGCCATCTCGCCGGTCGGCGTCGCCAGCTCGAAGAACCGCCGGCCGGCCGGGACCGCGCTCATCAGCACGAAGCCGGCGGCCATCAGGGCGCAGAGGCCGATCACCGCCAGCCGCCGCCGGCCCGGCTCGTCCTCCAGCGCCAGCACGATCATCAGCCCGGCCGTCACGACCGTCGCCGCCGTCACCGTCCGAGCCTGCTCGAGCGAGCCGCCGAAGGGGTGGCGGATCATCAAGTACGCCACCAGGATCCCGCAGCCGGTCGCCAGCCCCGCGGGAATCGAGAAGCGGGCGATCGCGCGCAGGAAGCCCTCGGGCCGCCACGGACCGGTCGAGGGCGCCAGCGCCAGGAAGAACGCCGGGATCCCGATCGTCAGGCTCGACGTCAGCGTGAACTGGCGCGGCAGCAGCGGGAAGATCCCCGACGGCAGCGCGATCGTCACCAGCAGGAAGGCGGTGAACAGCGCCTTCGTCACGAACAGGCGCGCGACCCGCTGGATGTTGCGCAGGATCTGCCGGCCCTCGTGGACCATCCGCGGCACCTCGGAGAACTCGCCCGAGACCAGCACCAGATCGGAGACGCTGCGCGCCATCTCGGTGCCGCTGCCCTGGGCGATCGCCAGCCGCGCCCGCTTCAGCGCCGGCACGTCGTTGACCCCGTCCCCCAGCATCCCGACGTACTCGCCGTCGTCGGCCAGCGCCCCGACCACCCGCGCCTTGTCCTCGGGCGAGATCCGCCCGACCGCCGGCGCCGCCCGCACCGCCCGCAGCAGCTCCTCCTCGGCCTCGGGCAGGGCGCCGCCGTCGAGCGCGTCCGCCTCGGCGTCGATCCCGGCGTCGCGGGCGATCGCCCCGACCGTCGCCGGGTTGTCGCCCGAGAGCACCTTCAGCGTCACCTCCTCCTCGCCGAAGAAGACCACCGTCCGGCCCGCGTCGTTGCGCAGCCGCTCGGCCAGGACCACGATCCCCAGCGGTCGCAGCCCCGCCGGCAGCGGCGCGTCGGGCGCGGCCGGCGGCAGCGGCCCCTCGGCCGCCACCAGCGCCAGCACCCGCCGCCCGCGGCCGGCCTCGTCCGCCGCCCGACCGGCCAGCGCACCGCCGTCGAGCAGCGCCTCGGGCGCGCCCAGCACCAGCCGGTCCTCCCCCAGCTCGAGCGCGCTCCAGCGCCGCCGGGAGGAGAACGGCACCTGCTCGCGGATCGGCTCGGCCGCGACCCCGCCGCCGAGCGCCGCCTCGTGGACCGCCTCGAGCGTGCCGTTGCGCGACGGCGCGCTGGCCGCGAACCGGCCGAGCGCCCGCGCCAGCCGCGGCTCCTCGACGCCGTCGCCGGGGTGCAGCGCCACCACCCGCAGCGACGCCTCGGTCAGGGTCCCGGTCTTGTCCGTGCAGAGGACCGAGACCGACGCCAGCGACTCGATCGCGTTCAGCTGCTGGGCCAGCACCCCGCGCCGCGCCATCTTCGCCGCCGAGACCGCCGCGGTCAGCGAGACCAGCAGGATCAGGCCCTCGGGGACGATGTTCACGATCGCCGCGGTCAGCGTCTCGACCGCCTGCGCCTGCGAGACGTCGCGCAGCGCCAGCGAGACCCCGAGCGCCACGCCCAGCGGCACCATCACCCCGACCAGCACGATCAGCAGCCGGTCCATCGCCCGCTCCAGCGGCGAGCGCGGGTGACGGAAGGCGCGCGCGGTCGCGGCCAGCTGGGCGGCGCGGCTGTCCGGCCCGACCGCGGTCGCCAGGTAGCGGCCCTGGCCCTCGACCGCGAACGAGCCCGAGAGGACCGGGTCGCCGGCCGCCCGGACCACCGGCTCCGACTCCCCGGTCAGGTTCGCCTCGTCGAGCGCCAGCCCGTCGGCGGCGGTCAGCTGCCCGTCGGCCACCAGCTGGTTGCCGGCCACGACCTGGACCAGGTCGCCGACCACCACCTGGTCGACCGCGACCGCCCGCGGCTGGCCGTCGCGGACGACCGTCGCCTGCGGGGCGACCAGCGCCGCCAGCCGGTCGAGCGCCCGCTTCGCCCGCACCTCCTGGAAGGTCCCGATCGCGGTGTTGGCGACCAGGATCCCCAGGAACAGCGCGTCCTTGGGATTGCCGAACGCGATCGTCGCCGCCCCGAAGACGGCCAGGATCAGGTTGAAGACGGTGAAGGTGTTCGCCGCCGCGATCGAGCGGTACGAGCGGCTGGTGGTCGGCGGTGGCAGCGGACCGCGCTCGCGCAGCCGCCGCGCGGCCTCCGCCTCCGTCAGGCCGACCGGCTCACCGGCCGCCGTGGGCTCCGCCACGACCTCGCTCACGCGGGCAACGCTACCGCCACCGCCCGCCGCTCAGCGGATCAGGACCGGCGCCCCGGCCGGGACGTTGCGCGCGATCCAGGCGATCGGCGCGTTGTCGATCCGGATGCAGCCGTGCGAGCGGGCGCTGCCGAGCGGATCGCGGAAGCTGGCGCCGCCACGGCCGTGGATCCCGATCCGCCCCGGCCCGCCGTCGAACTCCTGGAGCACGTGCGAGGTCGCCGCCAGGGCGACCGCCCAGGGGCCGAGGAAGGCCCGCGGGTTCGGCTGCGGGTTGCGCTCGTAGACGGCAGTCAGGCCCCTCGGCGTCGGCGTCCGCGGGGCGCCGACCACCGCCCGGAAGCGGCGCAGGATCCGCCCCAGCCGCCGGACGACGACGGTCCGCCGGCGGGTGTCGACGTCGACCCAGAACCGCGTCCGGCCGAGCAGCACGGCGTCGGCCGGGATCCAGGCGCTGCGGCCGGACGGCCGGATCGGCAGCCGCACCCGCAGCCAGCGGCGGCCGTCGCGGAGCACCGTCTCCAGCACCAGCAGCGTCATCGGCTGCCGCGACCAGGTCGTCTCCGGCGGCACCTTCCAGACCGTCGCCCCGGAGCCGGCGTGGCGGAGCGCGGCGACCGGCTCGACGACCAGGGCGATCGTCGCGCCGCCGACCGGCGACGGCGGCCCCAGCGGCCAGTCCGGCTCGTCGCCGTCGGCGCTGACGGCCGGCGGCGCGGCACCGTCGGGGGTCGCCGCGACGGCCTGGCGCAGCGCGGCCCGCCGCTCGGCCGCGCTCGCCGGACCGACGGACGCGGCCGGCGCGGCGGCCGGCGCCGCCGTCAGCCCGACGGCGACGGCGGCGATGAGGGTGCGGCGCGCCGCCACGCCGCTCAGCCCGTCACGCCCCCGCGACGGGCCGGAGCGCGCAGGATCCGGACGACGGCGTTGGCCTGGGCGCTGGCGACGGCGGCGCGGGCGGTCGCCCGGGTGGTCACGCGACCGGGACGGTTGAGCGCCCGGGCGCGGTAGCGCAGCGTCACCGCCTGGCCGGGCGCCAGCCGCTTGACGGTCCAGCAGCGCTGACCGCCGCTGAGCCGCGCCGCCGGGCGCGAGGAGACGAACCGCAGGCCGGCCGGCACCCGCTCGCAGACCCGCACGTTGGTCAGCGGGGCGCTGGTGCGGTTGGTGACGCGGATCCGGACCTCGGTGCTGCGACCCGGGCGCAGGGTCGGGGTGAGCACCCGCTTGGTGATCAGCAGCTCGCCGGTCGGCGGCTCGGGCGCGGGCGGCACCACCGGCGGGACGACGGGGGGCACGGGGGTCTCGACCCGGTAGCCGCGGGTGACCGTCCGCTCCTGACCGAGCGCGTCGACGACCTTGGCGGTGATCACGTGGTCGCCGGCAACGCCGGTCGGCAGCGGATCGCCGTCGCGGAGCGCGACGGTGCTGCCGTCGGGCAGGGTCACCGTCGCGGTGCAGCTGGCGACGCCGGCGCTGGCCGCGCAGTGGAAGCGGCCGGGCACCGTGGTGCCGGTCGCGACCACCGCGTCGGGACCGTCGATCGCGACCGTCGGCGGGCCGTGGACGGTGACCGTGGCCGGGGCGGGCGGCAGGTCGATGCCGACGCGGGAGCTGATCTGGCCGGCGCCGTTGACCGCCTCGCCGACGACGTCGGCGGTCAGGTCGACCTCGACGGCGCAGGACGCGTCGCCCTGGGCCAGCGCGCCCTCGACGGCGACGCTGGTGCCGCCGGCGGGCGCGGTCACCTGGACCCCGCCGGTCGCGGTCGCGCCGCCGGCGTCGTCGCGGCAGTCGATCGCCACGTTCGGCGTCGCGGCCACCCGCAGGCCGGAGGCGAGCGCGTCGACGAACGACCAGCCGTCCTTCTCGGCCAGGTCGCTGGTGTTGGTGACGGTCAGCCGCAGCCGCACCGTCCCGCCCTGCGCCACGTCGCTGCTGAGGAACTGCTTGTCCAGCCGCGGGGTCGCGTCGAGGATCCGCAGGTTGTCGATCGCGGCGTCGTTGCCGATGCCCGAGCCGTTCTCGTTCCGCAGCCGCACGCCGACCCGCGAGCCGGAGAAGTAGATCCCCTGGGCGCTGAAGTTGCGCTTGACGCGGGCGCCTCCGACCGTCTGGAACGGCGCGCTGCAGCCGTTGATCGCCGGACCGGTCGCGATCTCCTGCTCGGCCGGCGTCGCGCCGTCCGGGTTGAGCAGCGAGAAGGCGTAGAGCGGTGCGCTGACGCCGCAGTTGACCGCCACGGAGTCGACCGAGAAGGCCAGGAAGCGGCCGGCCCCGGCCAGCGGCACCATGTCGACCGTCTCGAGCTGGACGTTGCCGGCGCCGGGGTTGCCGGCGGTGAAGGCCGCGAGCGCGTGGTTGGCGGTCGCCGGGGTCACGCCGTTGGCCTCGCCGAGGGCGGTCGCCAGCGTCCGCAGCGACGGGTTCGAGCCGCAGGTCGGGGCGTCGGACGCGATCCCGGTCAGCACGATCCCGTTGCACTGCGCCGCGGACAGCCAGTTCGGGTGCGCGGTGTAGGTCATCGCCAGCGGCGCGGCCCCGACGTAGTCGGACAGCTGCTGCGGCGTGGCCGCCGGGGCGTTCTCGAACCCCTCGGCGAAGATCTCGGTCGGCGGCGCGGGCACGCCGGGCGCGGCCACGGCCGGGGCGGCGGCGAGCGCCGCCGCGGTGGCCGCGAGCAGCGCGGCGGACGACGCGCGGCGCGCGAAGGGAAGGCGAGAACCAAGCACCGGCAGGGGCTCCTTGCTTCGTGTCGATCGGCGGCGCGCGGAACCCCGGCGGCCGTCCGGGGGAACGCGCCGCTGACCCAGCCCGCGCACCAGGAAGGGACCGTCGAGACTAGCGCCGCCGGCCGCCCGCATCCCCTGTACGGGGGATGTTCACCTGGGTGATTCTCGGCGGCCGCCTAGGCCGCCGCGGCCGTCCCGGCGCCGGCCACGACGCCGTCGTCGTGCAGCCGGCCGACCTCCGCCTCCGACAGCCCGAGCACGTCGAGCAGCACCTGGTCGGTGTGCTCGCCGAGCCGTGGGGCGGGCGCCACCGGCACCCGCGGGACGGCGCTGAAGTCGAGCGGCGAGGCCGGCGACAGGTAGCGGCCGGCGCCCGGCTGGTCGACCTCGGCGAACATCGGGTTGGCGGTCGAGCAGCGGGGATCCTCCTCGACCAGCTGGCGGAAGGTCTGGTACGGCCCCCACGAGACCGAGGTGCCGGCGAAGGTCTCGCGGATCGTCGCCAGGTCGCGGGCGGCGAACCACGGCCGCAGCAGCGCGGCGATCAGGTCGCGGCCCTCGAAGCGGCCCGTCTCGGTGGCCAGGTCGTAGCCGGTGACCTCCTCGATCTTGCCGCAGGCCTCGTGGATCGCGGTCGCGTCCTTCAGCGCGCTCCACTGGCGGCCGGTCAGCGCGACGACCATCACCCGCCGCCCGTCGCGGGTCTCGAAGTCGTGGCCGAAGGCGCCGTACAGGTAGTTGCCGTCCTTGGCCTGGTCGCGGGCGCCGAGCTGGGCCTCGGCGATCCGGCCGAGGTTGCCGACCATCGCGAAGGCGACGTCGGAGAGCGCCAGCCGCACCAGCGTCCCCTCCCCCGTCCGCGACCGCCGCCGCTCAGCCGCCAGCAGCCCGATCGCCGCCAGCTCGCCGAGCGCGATGTCCCACGCCGGCAGCACGCTGTTGAGCGGCTCGGCCAGGTTGCGGGGACCGGTCGCCCAGGGGAAGCCGGTCGCCGGGTTGACCGTGTAGTCGACCTCGCTGGTGCCGTCCGGGTTGCCGGCCAGCGCCACCATCACCAGGTCGTCGCGGCGCTTCCGCAGCTCGTCGTAGGCCAGCCAGCCGCGGGCCGGGAAGTTGGTCAGGAAGAGCCCGGCGTCCGGTCCGGGAGCACCGACGAGCGCGCCGACCAGCTCGCGTCCCTTGGGCCGCCGCAGGTCGACCTGGATCGACCGCTTGCCCTTGTTGAGCCCGGCCCAGAAGAGGCTCTGCCCGTCGCGCGCGACCGGCCACCGGTGGTGGTCGAGCCCGCCGCCGATCTGGTCGAAGCGGATCACCTCCGCGCCGAGTTGGGCGAGGGTCATCCCGCCCAGCGGCGCGGCGACGAACGCCGAGCCCTCGATCACCCGCAGGCCGTCCAGGATCCCGCTCATGCCATCGCTCCGATCAGCTCCCACGCCAGCACCGGCGTGCCCTCGTCCTCGGTCCCGGGGCCGTCGGCCCGGACGCTCACCCGCAGGTGGACCAGCGCGCCCCCGCCGTCGAGCGGCTCGATCGCCGTCACCTCGACCGCGCTGCGCAGCGTGTCGCCCTCGTGGACCGGCGCCAGGTGGTCGCAGCGCTTCCAGCCGACGATCGTCAGCAGGTTCGGCAGCGCCCGCGTCAGCTGGGCCGCCGCGATCCCGATCGTGTGCCCGCCGTAGACCAGCCGCCGGCCGCCGGCCTCGCGCGCGTCGTGGTGGACGCTGGCGACGTTCAGCGACAGCCGCGCCAGCTCCGGGGCGCTGCTGACGACGTCGCCGCCGACCACCGCGATCCGCTCGCCGACGGCCAGGTCGGCGGCGTGACGGCCGTGGGGCGACGCGGCCCGGAAGCCCTCCAGGTCCCAGCCGGCGGTGACCGCCCGCAGCGCCCGCGGGTCGAGCGCGTCGGGCACGGCGTCGACGTCGTCGGCGCAGCCGGTCGCCGGGGCGTCGGGCCGCAGCGGCAGCATCGCGCAGCGGCGGAAGTCGAGCACCGGCCGCTGCTGCTGGTCGACGGTGACGATGTGGAGGACGGCGAGCCCGGTCGGCGGCCGGCCCTCGCGGCGGCGGTTCTCCCGCAGGCCCTCGATCGTGGTGGTGGTCCGCAGCGTGTCGCCGATCGCCACCGGCCGCAGCAGCACCAGCCCGCGGTAGAAGAGGTTCGCCCGCACCCGCTGGGTGACGCCGGTCGACTGGCCGATCGCCAGGTCGCAGACCAGCGCCGGGTGGGCCAGCGGCCCGTCGAGGCCGGTCACCCGCGTGGCCAGCGGCGCGTCGAGCGCCAGCCGCAGGCGGTCGCCGAGGATCGCCTGGTGGGCGGCGGCGAGCCCCGAGGTCAGCGTCGCCGCCGGCGCGTCGTCGAGCACCGCGCCGCGCTCCAGGTCCTCGAACCACGGCGCGGGCGGGATCCGGGCGGCGGTCATCGACCCAACGTACGCGCTGCCGGCGGGCGGCCCGGATGGTCGCGGCCGATCGTCCCCCCGATCCGGGGGCAGCAGCTCCTACAGATTGTTCGGACAGTCTGTGCATTTTCTGCGATAGTGGCGCCATGACCGGAATCCAGGGACGGGTGGTGCTGATCACCGGCGGCGGTCGAGGGATCGGCCTGGCGACGGCACGGGCGCTGCACGCCCGCGGGGCCACCGTGGTGCTCGGCGACGTCGACGTCGAGACCGCCGAGGACGCGGCCGCCGCGCTCGGCGAGCGGGCGCTGGCCGCGCCGCTCGACGTCACCGACCCGGCGTCGTTCGACCGCTTCGCGAGCTTCGCCGAGGAGCGGGCCGGCACGATCGACGTGCTCGTCAACAACGCCGGGATCATGCCGCTCGGCCCGTTCGTCGACGAGTCGATGGCGACCGCCCGGCGGGTGCTCGAGGTCAACGTGCTCGGGGCGATGGCGGGGATGAAGCGGGTGCTGCCGGCGATGCTGGAGCGCGGTGCCGGCCACGTCGTCAACGTCGCGTCGGTGGCCGGCAAGGCGCCGGCCCCGGGCGGCGCGTCGTACTGCGCCTCGAAGGCCGCGATCGTCTCGCTGACCGAGACCGCGCGGGTCGAGCACGCCGGCCGCGGCGTCGCGTTCACCTGCGTGATGCCCTCGTTCACCGCCACCGAGCTGATCGCCGGCACCAAGGGCACGCGGTTCCTGGCCACGGTCACCCCCGAGGCGGTGGCGGCGGCGATCGCCGGCGCGATCGCACGCCCGCGGCCCGACGTCTACGTCCCCCGCACACTGCCCGCCGTGCTGCGGCTGCAGGCGCTGCTCGGCCGTCGCGGGCGCGACGCGATGAACCGGGCGCTCGGCGCCGACCGCACCTTCCTCGAGGTCGACCAGGCGGCCCGCGCCGACTACGACGCGCGGATCGCCGCCCCGTCTGCTCCGGCTCCAACCCCGACCGACGAGCGGGCGCCAGCGGCGCGCTAGTCCCGCTCGAGCGTCGCCGCCCGCAGCGCGTCCAGCTCGCGGGCCGTGGCGCCGTGGGCGCGGAGGTAGGCCTCGGCGCCGCCGTGGGCCCGCCGGACGTGGTCGAGCGCCCGCCGCATCGCCGCCGGCGGCGCGTCCAGCGCGACCGCGATCGTCTGCTCGTCGAGCCCGGCCTCGACGGCGCGGCGGCGGATCTCGGCCAGCCGCCGGCCCCGCAGCAGCACCCCGGTCAGCGCGTAGTCGGCGACGATCTCCTGCTCGTCGACGCCGAGCAGGGCCAGCGTCAGCGCCGCCACCAGCCCGGTCCGGTCCTTGCCCGCCGAGCAGTGGACGACCGCCGGCAGCGCGTCGGGCGCGGCCAGCGCGCGGACCGCCTCGGTCAGCGCCCAGCCACGACCGTCGAGCAGCTCGACGTAGAGCTCGCCGAGGTCGGTGACCGCCGCCGTGCCGAGCTCGCCGAGCACCGCCACGCCCTGCCAGCGGACCGCGAGATCGCCGAGGTCGTCCGGGTGCTGCTCGCGCTCGACCGGCTCGCGCAGGTCGACGACCGTGCGCAGGCCGAGCGCCGCCAGCGCGTCGCGGCCGTCGGGGCCCAGGTCGGCCAGGCCGTCGGCCCGGAACAGCCGCCCGCGGGCGACCGTGCCCCGGGCAGTCGCGTAGCCGCCGAAGTCGCGGAAGTTCGCGGTCCCCGGGGCCGCCATCAGCCGCCAGCCGGCGATCGCTTCGTGCCGCTGGTCGACCATCCAGGAGGACGATCGCAGCCGCGGGCCGCCGCGGTGTGACGGATCGGTGGAACCGGGCTCAGACGTCGCGCTCGGCCCCGACGATCGAGACGAACGAGACGCAGGCCCCGGGCGAGCCGCCGAGGTTGTGGGTCAGGCCCAGCTCGGGACGCTCCAGCTGCCGCTCGCCGGCCTCGCCCCGGAACTGCTGCCAGCACTCGAACAGCATCCGCAGCCCGCTGGCGCCGATCGGGTGGCCGAAGCTCTTGAGGCCGCCGTCGGGGTTGACCGGCAGCTCGCCGTCGAGGTCGAAGACGCCCGCCTGCACGTCCCTCCAGCCCGCGCCGCGCTCCGAGAAGCCCAGGTCCTCCATCAGCACCAGCTCGGTCGGGGTGAAGCAGTCGTGGACCTCGGCCAGCGACAGCTGCCGGCGTGGGTCGTCGATCCCGGCCTGGCGGTAGGCGTCCTGGGCCGACAGCACGACCTCGCCGAAGCTCGTGAAGTCGTAGTCCGGGTCTACCGGTCCCTGGGCGGCGCCGGCCACGAACGACAGGCCCTTGATGTACATCGGCCGCTCGCTGTAGCGGTGGGCGTCCTCGGCCCGCACGATCAGCGCCGCCGCCGCGCCGTCGGCGACGCCGGAGCAGTCGAAGATCCCCAGCTGGCCGGCGACGATCGGCGAGGCGGCGATCTTCTCGATCGGCACCTCGGACCGGAACTGGGCCCGCTCGTTGAGCGCCCCGTTGCGGTGGTTCTTCCAGGCGATCCGCGTCAGGACCTCCTTCAGCTCCTGCTCCGAGACGCCGTAGCGCGCGCAGTAGGCCGGGGCCAGCAGCGAGAACATCGCCGGCGCCGAGGGCTCGGACGCGGTGCCGTCGTTCGAGGCCGGCGGAACCACCAGGCCGGAGAAGCCTGAGTCCTTCAGCTTCTCGCCGCCGACCGCCATCACGCAGTCGTAGGCGCCCGACGCGACCGCGTAGGCGGCGTTGCGGACCGCCTCGGAGCCGGTCGCGCAGTAGTTCTCGACCCGGGTCACCGGCCGGTCGACCTTCAGCGGCCGCGAGAGCGTCATCCCCGACGTCCCCGACCCCATCGTGCCGAGCCAGTAGGCGTCGACGCGGTCCTGGTCGAAGCCGTCGACCGAGCCCACGCACTCCTGGACGGCGTCGATCAGCAGGTCGTCGATCGACCGGCCCCAGTGCTCGCCGAAGGTCGTGCAGCCCATCCCGACGATCGCGACCCGATCGCGGATCCCGTTGCTGGCCATCTCAGTGCTCCCCGGTGGTGGCGGCGGGCGCGGCGACCACCGGCCGCGCCTTCCAGAAGTAGTTGTGGACGCCCTGCGCGCTGTACATCCGGCGGAAGCTCATCTCGACCCGCCCGCCGACGGCGACCGCGGCCGGGTCGCCGTCGGTCAGCTCGCAGCTGAAGCGGCCGCCGCCGTCGAAGTCGACCGCGACCGTGACCGTCGGCGGCGACAGCGAGTAGGCGAGCCGGTCGACGGTGTAGGTGGCGATCGTGCCGCGGACGTCGGCCAGCGACTCGGCCGTCATCCGGTCGACCGTCCCGCAGCCGGCGCAGACCCGCTGCGGCGGCACGTGCATCCGCGCGCAGCCGTCGCAGCGGCTGCCGACGAAGGCGAACTTCCAGGCCGCGGCGCGGGCCGCCGGCGGCGCCTCGTAGCGGACCGGGTCGGGCCGCCGCGGCGGCTCGCGGTCGAGCCGGCCGCGCCAGGTCAGGAAGCTCGCGTAGTCGACCTCGGCGGCGGCGGCCAGCTGGTCGTCGATCCGCTGCCCCGCCGGCCGGCGCGCGATCGCGTCGGTCACCCGCAGCACGAGCGCGTCGGCGCCGTCCGCGACCGAGAGCGCCAGCAGGTGGTCGCCGGGCGCGGCGCGGTCGAGCGCGTCGACCAGCAGGACGCCGAGGTGGGCCGCGCCGAGGTTGCCGGCGAGCGGCTCCAGGCGGTCGGCCGCCGCGTCGCCGAAGCCGCGGGCGACGGTCTTCGCCACCCGGCCGTGGGGCGAGGCCACCAGCACCCGGTCCGGCCGCTCGATCCCGGCGGCGGCGAGCGCCCGCTGGGCCGCTTGCTCGGCCAGCGGCAGGTACTCGCCGAGGCCGAAGCGCTCCTCCCAGGTCGACGAGGCGCTCTCGCCCGGGGTCCGCCAGCGGTCGAGGAACTCGGCGGTCACCGCGGCCCGGCCGACGACCTCGGCCACCACGTCGTCGCCGCGGCCGAAGAGGAAGGCCGCGGCGCCGTCGCCGCCGCCGGCCTCGTCGGCCGATCCGGGGCGGCCGACGCGGACGTCGGCGAGCACCGCCAGCCCGCCGTCGGCCGCGGCCGCCCGCAGCGCGCCGATCGCCGAGCGGACGCTGCTGGCGTGGTCGTCGGCGAAGACCCCGGCGTCGAGCCCGAGCGCGGCGTGGATCGCGGTCGCGTTGGCCTTGTCGGCGTAGGCCGGGGCGGTGGTCGCGAAGTGCAGCGAGGCCGGGGCCAGCGCGCCGCCCCAGCGGGCGCGGCGGGCCGCCTCGACGGCCATCGAGGTGGTGTCCTCGTCGTAGCCGGCGACGGTGCGGGCGCCGCGGCCGCCGCCCTGGCCGAGCGTGGCCCGGATCGCCGCGCGATCGAGCCGGTGGCGGGGCAGGTAGGCCCCGTAGCTGACGATGCCGTTCACGGCGCTCGCTCCTGGGTCGAAGGACGGGCTCAGCGGCCCTGGTAGCGCGGCGCGCGGCGCTCGATCACGGCCGCCAGGCCCTCGCGGGCGTCGTGGGTGCCCGACAGCTCGGAGACGGTTCGGGCCTCGTCCGGCAGCCGCGCCTCGACGGTCGCGCCGAGCCCCTCCCACAGCAGCCGCTTGGTGGCGCCGAGCGCCAGCGTCGGCCCGGCGGCCAGCCGGCGCGCGAAGGCCAGCGCCTCGTCGAGCAGCGCCTCGTCCGGCACCACGCGCGTGATCAGGCCGATCTCCAGCGCCTCGTCGGCGCTCAGGATCCGGTCGCCGAGCACGATCTCCATCGCCCGCCGGTGGCCGACGATCCGCGACAGGGTCACCGAGGTGCCGGCGTCGGGCGCCATCCCGGCGCGGGTCGCGGCCGACATGAAGCGGGCCGACGCGCCGGCGTAGACCAGGTCGGCGGCGCAGACCAGGCCGAAGCCGCCGCCGCCGGCCGCGAAGCCCTGGACGGCGGCGATCACGGGCACCTCCAGCCGCATCAGCCCGGAGGCCGCGTTCTGCAGGTGGGCGGTCGCCTCGCGCAGGTACTCGGGCAGCGCCTCGCCCTTGCTGGCGAACTCGCGCACGTCGCCGCCGGCGCAGAAGTTCTTGCCCTCGCCGGTCAGCAGCAGCGCCCGCACCCGGCGCTCGCCGAGGCAGCGGAGGATCGCGGCGTAGAGCGCCTCCAGCAGCGGCACGTTCATCCCGTTGGCCGCCTCGGGCCGGTTCAGCCGCAGCCGCGCGACGCCGGTCGACTCCAGGTCGAGCAGCACCGGCCCGTCGCCGATCAACGGCTCGCTGGTGATCGGGGCGTCGGTCATCGCGGGTCTCCTGCGGACGGTCGGGAACGGGTGGCGAAGCGGTCGATGCCGGCGGCCGCCGCGGCGCTGCCCAGGTGCTCGAGGACGACCTCCAGCTCGCGGTCGAGGCCGGCGGCGAGCGGGCCGTCGAGCCCGCCGCGGACGAGGGCCTTGGTGCGGGCGGCGGCGGTCCGGTCCTTGCCGGCCAGCTGGTCGAGCAGCGCCGCCAGCGCGTCCTCGAAGTCGTCGGCGGGAACGGCCCGGTAGACCAGGCCCCAGGCCGCGGCCTGGGCCCCGCTCAGGCGGTCGCCGGTCAGGAGCAGCCCGAGCGCCCGCGGCCGCCCGACCAGCCGCGCCAGCCGCTGCGACCCCCCGCCCCCGGGCACCTGGCCGAAGTTGGCGTGGTTGTCGGCCAGCACCGCGTCGTCGCGGGCGATCGCCACGTCGGCGGCCTGGATCAGCTCGAAGCCGCCGGCCATCGCGTAGCCCTCGACGGCGACGACGACCGGGATCGGCAGCTCGGCGATCGCGTCGCAGGCGCCGCGGAAGGCCCGGAAGAGCCCGGCCATCGCCTCCGCCGGCGGCGGGTCGACGCTGGTCCGCAGCCGCTCCAGCTCGTGGAAGTCGCCGCCGACCGAGAGCTGACCGCCGGCGCCGCGGATCACGATCACCGCCACCTCGTCGTCGGCGGCCAGCGACCGCAGGTCCGCCTCCAGCGCGACGGCCAGCTCGGTGGTGATCGCGTTGCGGGCCGCAGGGCGGTTGAGGGTGATCCGGCCGATCGCGCCGTCGCGGGCGGCGAGCACGACCGGGGCGTCGTCGTCGGCGGGAGCGGCCATCGTCCCGATCCTAGCCGAAGCACCAACGCCTTGTCTGGACATCTTGTTCGAGGAGACCGCACGCCGGGCCGATCCGGCGCTACGCTGCCCAGCCATGAGCGGTCCCCCCGGAGTTCCCGCCACGATCGCCGTGATCGGCGCCGGCACGATGGGCACGGGAATCGCGCAGCTCGCGGCCGAGGCCGGCGCGCGGACGCTGCTGCACGACCCGGTCCCGGAGGCGCTGGAGCGCGGAATCGCCGGGATCGGCGCCGCGCTCGACCGGCTGGTGGCGAAGGGCCGGCGCAGCGCCGAGCAGGCCGCGGCCGTCCGCGAGCGGATCGCCCCGGCGGCGACGCTGGAGGAGCTGGCCCCGGCCGGTCTGGTGATCGAGGCCGCGCCCGAGCGGCTGGAGCTGAAGCTGGAGCTGTTCGGGCGGCTGGCGGCGATCGTCGCCCCCGACGCGGTCCTGGCCACCAACACCTCGTCGCTGTCGGTGACCGAGATCGCCGCCGGCACCCCCGGCAGCGAGCGGGTCGTCGGCCTCCACTTCTTCAACCCCGCGCCGGTGATGAAGCTGGTCGAGGTCGTGGCCGGCGAGCATTCCTCCCCCGCCGCGCTGGCCGTGGCGCGCGCCACCGGCGAGGCGATGGGCAAGCACGTCGTCGACGCCGCCGACGTCGCCGGGTTCCTGGTCAACCGGGTCAACCGGCCGTTCTCGCTCGAGGCGCTGCGGCTGCTCCAGGAGCGGATCGCCGACGTCGCCACGATCGACCGGATCGTGCGCCAGGGCGGCGGCTTCCGGATGGGCCCGTTCGAGCTGATGGACCTGATCGGGATCGAGACCAACCACGCCGTCGCCGAGGCCTTCCAGCGCCAGACCTACGGCGAGCCGCGCTACCAGCCCTCGCCGCTGGCCGCGCGCAAGATCCAGGCCGGGCAGCTCGGACGCAAGAGCGGCCACGGCTGGTTCGCCTACGCCGACGGCACGCCGCACCGCCCCGCGGACGAGCCGCTGCCCGCGGCCGGCGGCGGCGATGGGCGGACGCTGGCGATCGCCGGCGCGCTCCCGATCGCCGACGAGCTGCGCCAGGCGGCGGAGGCCGCCGGCTTCGCGGTCGTCGCGGCCGACGGCGGCGGCCCCGAGCCGTGGCTGACGATCGACGCCCGCGTCGCCGACGACGGCCCGCTGCCGGCCGGTCCGCGGGCGCTGCTGCTGGCCCGCGGGTCGCTGCACCAGCTCGACCCGACCGCCGCCGGCTTCCACGCGCTGGCGCCGCTGGCCCCGTCGGCGCTGGTCGAGGTCACGTCGACCGTCCGCAGCGCGCCGGCGGCCGTCGAGCGGCTGGCCGCCTTCGTGACCGCGATCGGCCGCCGTCCGCAGCCGGTCGCCGACGCCCCGGGCCTGGCGCTCGGCCGGATCGTCGCCCAGCTGATCAACGAGGCCGCGTTCCTGATCGGCGAGGGCAACGGGACCCCCGACGACGTCGACGCCGGGATGCGGCTGGGCGTCAACCACCCGCGCGGGCCGGTCGCCTGGTCGCGGGCGCTGGGGTTGGAGCACGTCGTGGCGATCCTCGACGCGCTGGTCCGCGAGCGGGGCGAGCCGCGCTACCGGGTCGCGCCGCTGCTGCGCCAGCGGCTGGCGGTCGGGCTCGACCTGGCCGCCCCCGACCCCGCCCCCGACCCGTCCTGAGAGGAGCATCGGATGCAGCTGCTGGAGGGCCGCCGGGCCCTGGTGACCGGAGGCGGCCGCGGGATCGGCGAGGGGATCGCCCGCCGCCTGGCCGCCGAGGGCGCGGAGGTGACGATCGTCAGCCGCACGCTCGACGTGGCGCAGGCGGTCGCGGAGGAGATCGGCGGCGTCGCGGTCGCCTGCGACATCGCCGACCTCGACGCCGCGCAGCGGGCGGTGACCGCCGCCGGGCCGCTCGACGTGCTGGTCAACAACGCCGGCTTCGACGACCCGGGCTGGTTCACCGACACCACCCCCGAACGCTGGCGGCGGGTGGTCGGCGTCAACCTGCTGGGGATGTTCGCCTGCACCCACGCCGCGCTGCCGGCGATGCAGCAGGCGGGCTACGGGCGGATCGTCAACATCGGCTCCGAGGCGGGCCGGATCGGGTCCTCGGGCAACGCCGTCTACGCGGCCACGAAGGGCGGGATCGTCGCGTTCACCAAGTCGATCGCACGCGAGAACGCCCGCTACGGGATCACCGCCAACACGATCGCCGTCGGCCCGATCGAGACCCCGCTGATGGACCAGGTCCGGGCCAAGGGCGAGCTGGGCCGCAAGATGGTGGCGGCGATGGAGCGGGGCACGCTGCTCGGGCGGCTCGGCGAGCCCGAGGAGGTCGCGGCGATGGTGGCGTTCCTCGCCTCCGAGCAGGCCGGCTACGTGACCGGCGAGAACATCGGGGTCTCGGGCGGGATGGGGATCGGGTCGGCCTAGGCCCGACGCGCGCTCCCGGCGGCGGCGCCGGCCGGCGGCGCGCCGTTCAGGACCTCTGGCGCACCAAATGGCGCGCTCAGCGGCCGGAGAACCTCGGCCGCCGCTTCTCCTTGAAGGCGGCGACCCCTTCGGCGTAGTCGGCGGTGGTGGCGTGGCGCTGCTGCAGGTCGGCCT
Organism: Patulibacter defluvii; assembly: GCF_034096925.1. NCBI lineage: Bacteria > Bacillati > Actinomycetota > Thermoleophilia > Solirubrobacterales > Patulibacteraceae > Patulibacter > Patulibacter defluvii. Next base: position 58,923 of record NZ_JAWZSQ010000018.1, on the reverse strand, counting down.
CGAGCGCCAGGTGGGCCTCCAGGCCGGCCGCGGTCGCGGCGCCCAGCGCGGCCTTGGCCGAGGCGATCGCCACCGTCGGCCCGGCGGCCAGCCGCGCGGCCAGCGCCGCGGCCGCGGTCGCCAGCTCGTCGTCCGGGTGGATGGCGTTGACGACCCCCCACTCCAGCGCCCGCCGGGCAGGCAGCCGCTCGCCGAGCATCGCCAGCTCGGCCGCGCGGGCGTAGCCGATCCGCGCCGGCAGGTTGAAGGTCGCGCCGCCGTCGGGCATCACCGCGATGTGGACGAAGGCGAGCAGGAAGTAGGCCGACTCGGCGGCCAGCACCAGGTCGCAGGCGAGGGCGAGCGAGAAGCCCAGCCCCGCGGCGGCGCCCTGGACGGCGGCGATCACCGGCTTCGGCGCGGCCCGGATCGCCAGCACGATCGGGTTGTAGATCTCGCGCAGGCGGCTGTGGAGGTCGGGGTCGCCCTCGGCGGTCAGCTCGCGCGGGACCTTGACGTCGGCCCCGGCGGAGAAGGCGCGGCCGGCGCCGGTGATCAGGATCGCCCGCACCGTCTCGTCGGCGGCCGCCGCCCGCAGCGCGTCGAGCAGCTCGCGGCCCATCTGCGGGGTCCAGGCGTTGAGCGCCTGCGGGCGGTGGAGCTCGATCGCGGCGACGCCGTCGCGGCGGGCGACGCGGATCGACTCGTAGGGCGCGGTCGGCATCGGCGTCGATCATACGAGTTGTCCTGACAGATCGTCCACCACGTATCGTGGCGCCATGACCGCCGACGACGGACCGGACGCGCCCCCCCTCCTGCGCGAGGAGCACGACGGGGTGCTGCTGCTGACCCTCAACCGGCCGCAGGTCCGCAACGCGGTCGACCTGCCGCTGGCCCAGGCGATGGCCGACGCGCTCGACCACCTCGACGCCGAGCCGTCGCTGTCGGTCGGGATCGTGACCGGGGCCGGGCGCGGGTTCTGCGCCGGAATGGACCTGAAGGCGTTCGCGGAGACGGGCCAGCGGCCGTGGGCGGGCGACCGCGGCTTCGCCGGGATCGTGCGGCGGGCGTCGCGCAAGCCGCTGATCGCCGCGATCGAGGGCTTCGCCGTCGCCGGCGGACTGGAGATCGCGCTCGCCTGCGACCTGATCGTGGCCGCCAAGGGCGCGAAGATCGGGATCCCCGAGGCGAAGCGCTCGCTGGTGGCGGCGGGCGGGGCGCTGCGACGGCTGCCGCGGCTGCTGCCGCCCCCGCTGGCGCTGGAGCTGGCGCTGACCGGCGAGCTGATCACGGCCGACCGGGCCTACGCGCTGGGGGCGATCAACCGCCTGGTCGAGCCGGGCGAGGCGGTGGCGGCGGCCCGCGAGCTGGCGACCGCGATCGCCACCAACGGGCCACTGGCGCTGGTGGCGACGAAGCAGATCGTGCAGCAGCAGTGGTCGTGGAGCGACGACGAGTTCTGGGACCGGCAGGCGGCGCTCGTCGACCCGGTGATGGGTTCGGAGGACGCGCGCGAGGGGGCGCGGGCGTTCACCGAGAAGCGGCCGCCGCGCTGGCAGGGACGCTGAGCCTGGCCGGGCGGCCAACCGCGGTGCTACCCTCCCGGGACAGTCTGCCTGCACAGTCTGTCCAGACAATCGAGGAGACCCGATGGCCACCGTGATCAAGCCCGACCACGCCGCGACCGCCCGGCACTTCATCTTCGGCGACGAGCACGACGCGCTGCGGGCCTCGATCCGGGCCTTCGTCGACCGCGAGATCGTGCCGAACGTGCACGAGTGGGAGCGGACGACGTTCCCCGACGCGATCGTGCGGCGGCTGGGCGAGGTCGGCTTCCTGGGCCTGTCGGTGCCGGAGCAGTACGGCGGGCAGGGCGGGGACTACTTCTCGAACATCGTCCTGGCCGAGGAGATCGCGCGCGGGGGCAGCGGCGGGTTGCTGATGGGGCTCTCGGTCCACACCGACATGGTGATCCCGCCGCTGCTCGAGTTCGGCAGCGAGGAGCAGCGGCAGCGCTGGGTGCCGGCCGGCGTGCGGGGCGAGACGGTGTTCGCGCTCGGGATCACCGAGCCGGACGCGGGATCGGACGTGGCGGCGATCAAGACCCGGGCGGTGCGCGACGGCGACGAGTGGGTGATCAACGGCGCGAAGACCTTCATCACCAACGGTCACCGGGCGGGCATGATCATGCTGGTCACCAAGACCGACGCCGAGGCGGGCTACGACGGCTTCTCGATCTTCCTGGTGCCGATGGACGCGCCGGGCGTGGTCCGCGAGCAGAAGCTGTCGAAGATGGGCATGCACGCGTCGGATACCGCGTTGCTGGCCTTCCAGGACGTGCGCGTCGGAGCGGACGCGCTGCTCGGGCCGGAGCCGGGCAAGGGCTTCTTCCAGATCATGTGGGAGCTGCAGGCCGAGCGCCTGATCGGGGCCGCGGGCGCGCTCGGGTACGCCCAGTACGCCTTCGACAAGGCCCTCGCCTACGCGAACGAGCGGGCGACGTTCGGGAGGCCGCTCGGCAAGCACCAGGCGATCCGCCACAAGTTCGCCCAGATGGCCACCGACATCGCGGCGGCGCGGCAGCTGATCTACGGCACCGCCTGGTCCTACGCGAACGGCGACTACCCGGTGCGCGCGATCTCGCAGGCGAAGCTCAAGGCCACCCAGGTCGCCTTCGACGTCGCCGACCACTGCGTCCAGATCCTCGGCGGTGCCGGCTACATGACCGAGTACGACGTCGAGCGCGTCTTCCGGGACATCCGCCTGTACCGGATCGGGGCCGGGGCGGACGAGATCCTGTTGGACGTGATCGGGAAGTCGTACGGGTTGTGAGGGGCGGGCCACCGCCGCCCGCTCCACACCGCCCACGAGGCGAACCGGGTCCCGCCTCAACTGGCGCGAACCTGCTGTTTCGGCTCGCCCCTCCCCCGGCACGGTCGTCATTCCCGAGAACCAGGGCCGGCGCGTCCGCCGCGGCGAGTGGGCCCGACGCGCCGCGGCCCCCTCCCTCAGTCCCCTACCCCCGCGCCGCTCGGAGCCGCACCGCCGGCTGCCCGCCCGCCGCCGTCAGCGCCGCGCGCACCGCCTCGGCCGGCGCCGGCTCGTGAGCCTCGACGACGACGATCATCGGCTCGGGCAGGGAGCCGGACCGGTGGAGTGTGTCGGCCACCTGCTGCTGCCCGACCAGGAACGGCCCACCAACCGGGGAGAACGACCACGGGACGGTGGCCGGGAACGCCTGCCAGTCCTCGACCGTCCCACCCAGGTCGGCGGCGTGGATCGCGGCCAGCCGGTCCAGGTGCATCGGCGCCCAGGCGCGGACGGCCTGCAACGCGACCGCTACCGCCGCCACCGCCCGCGCGCGACGTCGCGCCGGGCGAACCAGAGCGAGCGGTTGGCCGTCACCTCGCCGAACCGCGCCAGCACCCGCAGGCCGGGGATCGTCCCGTCTCGCCTCAGGCATCCCAGACCGGAACTCCGGATCCGCGGGCAGCGACACGCGCCCATCGATGTGCGAGGCTGATGCTCTCGTTCTGCCCGGCGTCACCGTCGACGACGAGGTCCCCACTCGCATCCCAATGAGCCATGGCATCACCACCAACGCGATCGTGCGGATCTATGCGAAACAAGGTTCCAAACCCGTCCCATTTGATGCGAGCTGCGTAGCGGCCAAGGAGCTCACTCTTTCCAAGCGAGTCGGCAAGGGGGCCTAGCAAGCCCTCGATTTCGGCTACAACGAGGCCACCCTCTCCAAGCCTGCGCTCCCAGTGCAGGAGCCCGTCCTGATGCTCGCCCAACCACGATACGGCGCAGGTCAGAAGACCATCGTTGCGGGCGCTCGTCTCGATCAACTTGCGAAAGGCCATCGCGCCACCCGGAGTCCACGGGACGAGGTCCGACGTACGAGCAACGCCATCAAGTCCATCCATGCGCGGGCGAATCTGAACCGTTTCGGCGCTTGCTCCCAGCCCTTCTAGGAGCAACGTCATCGCCTCAGCGGCACCGCTCGTCGTAGGCCAATCCCGCCAACGGCCACTGAGGGTCAGCGGCGCGAGGGCTAGAGTGATCCGGGAGTGGACGCCATGGGCCACGGCCAACCCTGCGGAACCGGTGGGGTTAGTTCGGCGCAGGAGTTCGTCGGTGCGTGCCCGCGACAACTGCCCCCGTGAGATCAACGACGCGAGTTCGAAATTGGTCGCCACCGGGCGGGAGACATAGACACGACGATCCTCAGCCGGCTCCCGTACGAGGACCTGGCCCGTCTTGAGAACATGCGGGGTGTCACTGGACTCGTATACGCGGACGACGCCGACCGAACTGCCCGCCGGCCCCTCGACCACGCGCGCCGCGAAAGCGGGCAACGGGTCGACCTGGCCGCGGAGAGCCTGCCGAATACGGTCCACAAGCTCCACTGTCGGCGGGTGCCATTCGCTGTTGAGCGAACCATCGTCCATGACCCCAATGAGGACCCAGCCACCAAGGGTGTTCGCGAACGCCGAGACGGCCTTCGCGATCTGAAACCCTTCACCTCGCCCGATGTCAGCTTTGCACTCAACGAACAGCGTCTCGCCTTCAGCGCGCATCCTCGCGACCCAGTCCCAGTCAACGTCGGCTAGTGCCAGGGAACGGATAGCGGCTTGAGACACGGTCTGAATCGTAGGCGCAAGGGCTGGCCGATGCGCTTCTGTCCGCTGATGCAAGAACGCCAGCTTCGGAAGCTCGCTCGGGCGACGGAGACGTGCAGCTAGGCGGCAGGCGGGCCGGAAGGGCCAGCGAAGGCCCTCCTAGATGTAGGGCTAAGGACGTTGTTCCGGTTGGCCGGGGGTTCGGCTGGCCGGGGGGTCCGCCGAGGGCGGCGTGGGGCCTGCGATGGTTGTAGTAGTCGAGCCAGCCGTCAAGGGCGGCGGTTCGGTCGGTTGAGGAGCCGTAGATCGCGCCGTAGGCCCAGCCGTTTTGGAGGGTGCGGATGAAGCGTTCGGCTTTGCCGTTGGTCTGGGGCCGGTAGGCCCTGGAGCGGGTGTGCCGGATCCCGGCCAGGCGCAGATGGAGCGCGAAGATCGTGGAGCGGTAGGCGGAGCCGTTGTCGCTGTGGATTCGCTGCACCGTGATGCCGTGGCGGGCGTAGAACGCCAGGGCGCGGTGGATAAAGCCGATGGTGGTCGTGGCCTTCTCGTCGGGGAGGACTTCGGCGTAGGCCAGACGGGTGTGGCCGTCGATCGCGACGTGCACGGCCTCCCAGCCGACCTGGAACCGGCGCACCCCGGCAGCATCGGTCGGTCGCGGTGCGTTGCGGCGGCGGTTGCCGGTGACGCGATGCCCGGGCCCGTTCTGGATCCGGCCGAGCTTCTTGGTGTCGATGTGCAGCACCTCGCCGGGCCGGGACACCTCGAACCGCTTGGCGGGCTCGAGTCCGATCCGGCCGAGCTTGCCCAGTCCTTCGCGCTTCAGCACCCGGGAGACGGTCGAGACAGGCATCGTCAGGACCTCCGCGATCTCGGGCCCGGTGAATCGCAGGCCCCGGAGCAGCCGGATCGCGTCGACGCGATCGGGCGGGGTCTGGTTCGGCGATCGTTCTGGGCGGCTGGAGCGGTCCCGCAGCCCCGGGTCGCCCTCGGTCTGCCACCGCCGCCACCACGTGCGACAGCAGCGCTCGCTCGCTCCGATCGCTTGCGCGATCTCCGCGAACGAGCGCTGCTGTCGACGCATCTCGATGACGCGTCGTCTCCCGCGCAGCGTGAGTGCCGCGTTAGCGTGGAGGTCCATCCGGGAAGCCCTTCGTGTTCGGTGACTGGGGTTCTGGCGATTCCCAGCCTCCCCGAACAGGGGCTCCCCGGATGGAACAACGTCCCTAGGAACTACACCTAGCCAGCCCCATGGCCGCGCACCTACCAGGGGCGAGCAGACCCGCCGATCCTCGATACGGCGCGTGCCAACTGCCGGTCCGCTCGCGCACAGAAGCGCCTAGCTGCGGCCTTGTAGGACCGGAGGTCTGCCGGTGTCGCTTCGGTGCTGGCGTCGCCATGCGCAATGTTGTTCCGCTTGGTGACCATCTCATCGATCCGAAGCCACAACTCAGTGCGCGTGTGCGCAGTTCGCGTCACAGCCCTAAAGACGTCGTCGACACCCCAATACTTGTAATAGCGGACAAGGTTCTTCGGCGACGGGGTCTTCATCCAGCGCAGCAGCCGATCGTGCTCAAGGACAATGGTTCCTCCGCCGCTCCAGAGCCATCCGTCAGACGCCATGAAGTCGTGGAGCTTGGCCCCACGCTTCTCCCAGCCCGTCTCGATCATTTCCTCGATCGCCGGTCGAGAATGCAACAGCTTCATGCTTTCGGGGATCCGCTCTGCACCGTCCAGTGCGGCAACCAAGGCCCGCGAAGCTTCTTCGTTCGCAGCGTAGACGTAGCGCTCAAAGTGGCTCGTCAGTAGAACTACCGATGCCCGTCCCACCGCTCGAGCGACGCGGGAGTCAGCAGGTGTTCCTCCTGAGGGAGTTGGGTCCGCCCGCTCCAGATCCTGGATTTCTCCCAGCGCCCGCTGGAAGGCTCGCAATGCGGATGAAGCCATGGCAACGGTCAGGACAAGAGAGCGGGGGGTATGGTCACGTCCAGTCCCGCCGCCTGCAGCGCCTCCGCCGAACGCCGAATGCGGAGTAGCGTCCGCGATCTATCGCCCGTGGCCAGGCTAACTGCCGACCGGAAGTCTTCGTCCTCGTAGAGATCCGCGAACTCCCGGACGATCGACTTTGTCATCGACGGGATCCGTTCCTTGTCATTCACCAGATCGAACGCGACCATTTGAGCGTCGAACAGCGCGCGATTCGGGGCCCGTTCCGTGGCGACGCCTCGGCGATTGGTTTGGCGGTACGCACTGGCACCCCATACCTCGACGATGGGCGCGACGGTCTCGAAGAAGCGACCACGGAGACCTTTGATGGTCGTTTCCGAAGCGTCTTGCACACTCCTCATATACTCGTTTAGGAACTTCTTCAGCGGCGGCTTGTAGGCCTCGACGCGGTCCGCGAGGGCGAAAAACCGGAGCGCGAACTCCTCGTCGACCATCCTCTTCCGCGGTGCCCGAGTCCCGATTGCTTGTCGGTAGACATCGTTCTTCGCGAGGTCCCGGAGCAGGTCGTTGAACGGGCCGCGGTAAAGGGAGTTGCGAAGTTCTTGCGCGTTGAGCACCACCGCGCCGGTGTTCAGCCGCTCGAAGATCTCGAACTTCATACTGGGGTGCGAATCTTCACCGATGACCACTGCTCTCATCATCCGGCTCTTGAGAAAGCGCTGCTCCCTCTCCGGCAGTTGATGAAACCGCAGACCGTTCAGCTCGGCTAGGACCGACAGGCGACTCAAGCGAAACTCGTTGTGCAAATAGCGGACCACAGACCGAATTCGCTGGTGCCCGTCAAAGATCTCCCACTTACCGTCTGTCGTCTCGGCCAAGTAGAGAACGGGAATAGGAATATTGAGGAGCAGCGATTCAACCAAGCGGGACGCTCGGGGGTTGTCCCACACGTACTCACGCTGGATGTCCGGCAGGATGAGGTCCCGGCTGCTCCAGCGCTCGTCGAGCGTCTGCACAGACAGGTCGTAGCTCTGCGTGACCACCTTCCGCTCGGCGGGCGGAAAACCATCGCTCGAAGTCTCGTCTGACTCGCCCAGGTCGGCGCTATCGGTCGTCATCGGGTCCTTGTGGTAGCCGTCGATCCTTTGCGACTCTAGTGCAGGCCTGGAGCCCCTCAGATCGCCCGGTGTCTGTCAGTCTCGTCGCTCCCGCCGACAGGCCGCATCGAAACGGGTACAACCGTGACCCGGCCGGTTGATTCCGACGGGCGGCGGCCAGTGCCACGCTCGCCCTTCGGCTGCCGCCGCCCCCGCCCTCACTCGACGCACATCGTCTCCAGCCCGTGCTACGCGCCGTGCCTCAACATCTCCCGCACCAACGTCGCCAGGACCCGCACACGAGTCGCTCCACCGGTGGCACAGGAAGGTTCCCGGACTCGTGACGTCGAGTCCTTCGCCGAAACTCCAAGACCTGTGCCGCGAAGGCACCGTTCAGCTCAATCAGATCAAGGTCGGCCATCGTCAGACCCCCCCCCGCTCCAGGATTCGCGCCGCCGCCAGACTCGCGCCGATGCCCTCTCGACGAACCCGACCGGAGGCGCCGCAGCGGATGCTGGCCGGACGCGCAAAAACTCCGGGGGAGGTGTTTCGCGGTGGGTACGAGCATTTCCACGGTGGATCGTCGCCTCGACGGACGACCCGGCAATTCGCGTGCAGCTGGCGACGACAGCAGCAAGCTCGTCATCAACCAGCGCGGCCCGGCCGGACCGCAGGGCCCGCCCGGCGAGGCCGGCGCGGCGTTGCCGGAGCTCTGGACCTACGGGCCGACCTTCGGCAGGAAGCTCGACCCGGCGGTGCGCGTCGAGAGCACCGCCGAGGCCGTCGGCGGCATCCAGTCCCCGGCCTTCGAGCTGCCCGCCGGCGACTACCAGCTCACGATGTCGGCGGCCCCCAGCGGCCCGGCGCACGCCATGGTCGACTGCTTCTTCGCGATCAACGGAGGCTCGCCGATCGGGGCCGGCCGCAACACCTGGAGCGCCGACGCCAACCTGGCGGCGACGGTGCAGGTGATCTCGCACGTGAGCCTGGAGCAGCCGGGGACGGTCCGTGCCGTCTGCCAGGGCCGGCTCCCCAACGCCCCGGCGGGCGCCGCGGACCGCTTCGCGGTCGCCTTCGAGTCGGTCGGCGTGCTGAAGGTGCGGCGGCACGGCGCGGCGCCGCCGATCCTGCCGTAGCCGCAACGGGCGCGAGACCTCCGCTGGTGCGGGGTCTCGCGCCGTGTGGGCCTACCCCAGCCCCTCGAACACCGCCGCCATCCCCTGGCCGCCGCCGATGCACATCGTCTCCAGGCCGTAGCGAGCCCCGCGCCGTCGCATCTCGCGGACCAGCGTGGTCAGGATCCGGACGCCGGTCGCGCCGACCGGGTGGCCCAGGGAGATGCCCGAGCCGTTGACGTTCAGGCGCTCGAAGTCCGCCTTCCCGAAACCCCACGACCGGGTGCACGCGAGCACCTGGGCGGCGAAGGCCTCGTTCAGCTCGATCAGGTCGAGGTCGGCGATCTCCAACCCGGCTCGCTCCAACGCCCTCGCCGTCGCCGGGACCGGGCCGATGCCCATCGTCCGCGGCGGGACGCCGGCCACGGCCCACGAGGCCAACCGGGCGAACGGGCGCAGGCCCATCTCGGCCGCCCGCTCCGGCGTGGTCACGATGCAGGCCGCCGCCCCGTCGTTCTGGCCGCTGGCGTTCCCCGCCGTCACCGTCGACTCCGGGTCCACCCGCGCGCGGATCGGGCGCAGGCGGGCCAGACTCTCCGGCGTCGTCTCCGGTCGCGGGTGCTCGTCCCGGTCCACCACCACCGCCTCGCCCCGGCGCTGGGGCACCGTCACCGGGACGATCTCCTCCGCGAACCGCCCCTCCTCCTGGGCCGCCACCGCCCGCTGGTGCGACCGCAGCGCCAGCTCGTCCTGCTCCTCGCGCGGGATCGCGAACTCGTGCCGCAGGTTCTCCGCGGTCTCCAGCATCCCGCCCTCGACCGGGAAGTCCCGCCCGCCCGCCGTCACCCGGGCCCGCGCCAACCGGTCGTGCAGCTGGACGCCGTCCCCTCCGGCGCCCCAGCGCAGCGCCGGCGCGTAGTGCTCGACCTGGCTCATGCTCTCCGCCCCGCCGGCGATCACGACGTCGCTCACCCCGGTCTGGACCTGCATCGCCGCCATCACCACCGCCTGCAGGCTCGACCCGCACCGCCGATCGACCTGCAAGCCCGGCGTCTCCACGCCCAACCCGGCATCGAGGGCCGCCACGCGCCCGATCGCCGGTGCCTCGCCGCTCGGGTAGCACTGGCCGAACAGGACGTCGTCGACCTGCCCCTCCCCCAGCCCCGCCCGCGCCACCAGCTCGCGCAGCACCGTCGCCGCCAGGTCGGTCGCGGTCAGGTCGCGGAAGACCCCGCCGTAGCGGCCGACCGGGGTCCGCAGCGGCTCGCAGACGACGGCGGAACGGAGACGCTGGGTCATCGGGATCCTTCGGTCGGGACGGGGGTCAGTCGCTCCTGGGCCAGCCGCACCAGCCGGAACTTCTGGACCTTGCCCGTCGGCGTGGTCGGCAACTCGTCGGCGTCGAGGAACAGCACGTGCTTGGGCACCTTGAACCGCGCCAGGCTGGCCTTGCAGAGCGCGATCACGTCCTCCGCCCCCAGCTCCGCCCCCGGGTGACGAACGACGCAGACGCAGCCCGCCTCGCCCCAGCGGTCGTCGGGCACCCCGATCGCGAACGCCTGGCTGACCGCCTCGTGGGCGCTCAGCAGCTCCTCGATCTCCTTCGGCATCACCAGCTCGCCGCCGCTCTTGTACAGCTCCTTGCTGCGGCCGGTGATCTGCAGGTACCCGTCCTCGCGAACCCGCCCCAGGTCCCCCGAGTGGACCCAGCCGTCGTGGATCGCCTTCGCCGTCTCCTCCGGCTTGGCCCAGAAGCCCAGCATGTTCGTCGGCCCGCGGGACACCAGCTCGCCCTCGGCCCCCGCCGGCAGCGGCTCGCCGGTCACCGGGTCGATCGTCCGGTACTCGGTCAGCGGCCCGTCGCCGCCGGGCAGCCCCGCCGCGCCCGCGATCTTCGGCCGGCCGACCGTCTCCGACGTCAGCGTCAGCGGGTCCTCGGGCCGGGTCAGCGTCATCGCCCCGCCGGTCTCCGTCATCCCGTAGCCGGTCACGATCTCGCTCACGCCCAGCTCGGCCTGGACCTTCTCCCACAGCCAGACCGGCGCCGGTGCCGCGCCCGAGAGGATCGCCGTCAGCGACGACAGGTCGTACCGCTCGCGCTGCGGGTGCTCCAGCAGCGCCACCGTCATCGTCGGCACGCAGAGGACGTCGGTCGCCCGGTGGCGCTCGATTCCCGCGAAGTAGCCCCCCGGGTCGAACGCCGTCTGCGGGACGATCGCCCCGCCGACCATCGTCGCCGCCAGCAGCCCCTCCACGTACCCGAACATGTGGTAGCAGGGCAGCGAGAAGAGGATCCGCCGACCGTCCTCGAAGGCCCGCGTCAGCGCCGACCCGTGGGCCGTCCGCAGGACCGCGTCGTGGGTCACCAGCACGCCCTTCGGCGAGCCCGTCGTCCCCGACGTGTAGAGGATGTCGCCGACGTCGTCGGGCGCGCGCCGGGCCCCGTCCGACGCCCCGCGGTGCGCGTCGCCGAGCGCCGCCAGGCCCTCCACCGTCAGCACGCCCTCGCGCGCCGGGCCGCCGTTCGGCAGCTGCACCACCCGCGCCAGCTCCGGCAGCTCGGCCGTCCGCTCGCCGCCCTCCCCCAGCCGCTCCCAGCCGGGCGCGACCGCGTCGAGCATCGCCGGGTAGTCGAGCCCGGCGAACCCGGTCATCGTGATCAGCGTCCGGCACGAGGACTGCGCCAGCACGTAGGCCAGCTCCTCCTGCCGGTACAGGTAGTTGAAGGGGATCGCGACGGCCCCCGCCCGCGCGATCGCGAACTTCAGCGGCGCGAACTCCAGCTCGTTGGCCATCAGCAGCCCGACGTGATCGCCGGGCCGGACGCCGATCGCCACCAGGCCGTCGGCCAGCCGCCGGGCCCACTCCGCCGTCTCGGCGTAGCTCAGCGTGCGCTCGTCGGTGATCACCAGCGGCCGCTCGCCGTGCTGCTCCGCGCAGGCCTCGAGCCAGGCGTCCAGGGTCCGCGGGGTCCACGCGGGGAAGCGCGCGCGCAGGGCGGCGCGGCGCTCGTCGATCGTGCTCGGCACGGGGTCCTCTCTCTCCGGGGGGAACGGGTGGGGAAGGCCGGCCTCGGTCATCGGTCGCGCTCGCGGCCGACGATCGAGACGAAGGAGACGCAGCTGCCGGGCCGCCCGCCGAGGTTGTGCGTCAGCGCCAGCCGCGGATCCGGCAGCTGGCGCGCGCCCGCCTCGCCGCGGAACTGCAGCCAGCACTCGAACAGCATCCGCAGGCCGCTGGCCCCGACCGGATGGCCGAAGCTCTTCAGCCCGCCGTCGACGTTGACCGCGATCCGGCCGTCGTGGTCGAAGGCGCCGTCGAGCACGTCGCGCCAGGCCCGCCCGCGGTCGGAGAAGCCCATGTCCTCCATCAGCACGATCTCGGTCGGGGTGAAGCAGTCGTGGACCTCGGCCAGGTCGATCGCCGTCCGCGGGTCGTCGATGCCGGCCTGGACGTAGGCGTCGCGGGCGGTCCGCACGACCTCCTCGAAGGTCGTGTGGTCGTAGTCCGGATCCATCGGCCCGCGGGCCGGCCCGGCGGCGAACGAGAGCGCCTTCACGAAGACCGGCCGGTCGGTGTACTCGTGGGCGTCCTCGGCCCGCACGATCAGCGCGCAGGCGGCCCCGTCGGAGACCCCCGAGCAGTCGAGCACCCCCAGCCGGCCGGCCACGATCGGCGATCCGGCGATCTTCTCCTTGGCGATCTCGCGGCGGAACTGCGCCCGCTCGTTGCGCGCACCGTTGCGGTGGTTCTTCCACGCCACGTGGGTCATCGCGTCGCGCATCGCCTGCGGGTCGACGGCGTGGCGGGCGCAGTAGGCCGGATCGAGCAGCGAGAAGGCCGCCGGCGCGGTCACCGTCAGCTCGGGCGCGGTCCCGTCGCCGGCGACGTTGCTGCGGACGAGGCCCGAGTAGCCGGAGTCCTTCAGCTTCTCGACCCCGACCGCCATCACCCGGTCGTAGGCCCCGGAGGCGACGGCGTAGCAGGCGTTGCGGAACGCCTCCGAGCCGGTCGCGCAGAAGTTCTCGACCCGCGTCACCGGCTTGTAGTCGAGGCCGAGCGGCTTCGACAGCACCATCCCCGACTGGCCGGAGCTCATCGTGCCGAGCCAGAAGGCGTCGACGTCGTCGATCGCCACGCCGGGCGTCGCCGCCAGGCACTCCTGGACGGCGTCGACGAGCAGGTCGTCGGCCGAGCGGTCCCAGTGCTCGCCGAACGGCGTGCAGCCCATGCCGACGATCGCCACCCGATCGCGGATCCCGTTGCTGGCCATCGCGCGCTCCTCAGTCCTCGCCGGCGGCGACCGCGAGCGGCCGCGCCTTCCAGAAGTAGTTGTGAACCCCCTCGACGGTGTAGAGCCGCCGGAACGTCGTCTCGACCCGGGTCCCGATCGCGACCTCGTCGGGCGCGCCGTCGGTCAGCTCGAGCGTGCAGCGGCCGCCGCCGTCGAAGTCGACGACGACGTCGGTCAGCGGCGGCGAGGGCGAGAACGCCAGCCGGTCGACGGTGAAGGTGGCGACCGTCCCCGCCCGCCCGGCGAGCGGCAGCGGCTCCATCCGGTCGACGGCGTGGCAGCGCTTGCAGACCCGGATCGGGGGCACGTGGACGAACCCGCAGTCGCGGCAGCGGGCGCCGGTGAAGGCGAACTTCCAGGCCGCCGAGCGGGCCGACGGCGGGGCGGCCGGGCGATCCGGCTCGGGCCGCCGCGGCGGCTCCCGCTCCAGCAGGCCGCGCCAGGTCAGGTAGGTGGCGTAGCGCAGCGGCCGGCCGCCGGCGAGCTGGGCGGCGACGCCCGCCGCGGTCCGCGCCGGGCGGTCGCGGGCGATCGCGGCGGTCGTCCGCAGCACCAGCGCGTCGGCGCCGTCGGCCGCGACCACCAGCAGGATCGTCTCGTCCGGTCCGGCGCGGTCGAGCACCGCGGCCAGCCGCAGTCCGGGGTCGGCCGCGCCGCAGGCCCCGATCGCCGGCGCCGCGGCCGCCGTCCGGCCGGGGAACCGGCGCACGACCTGGGCGGCGCTGCGGGCGTGCGGCGACGAGACGACGACGTGGTCGACCTCCTCCAGGCCGGCGGTCGCCAATGCCCGCGCGACGGCGTCCTCGACCAGCGGCAGGTAGCGCTCGAGCCCGAACCGCTCCTCCCACTGGCGGCTGGCGGCCTCGCCCGGGGCGCGCCAGCGGTCGAGGAACTCGGCGGTCGCCGAGGCGTGGGCGACGACCACCGCCAGCGCGCCCTCGGCGGGACCGAAGCGCAGCGCGGCCGCGCCGTCGCCGCCGTCGCGCTCGTCGGCCGAGCCGGGGCGGCCGCCACGGAGGTCGGAGAGGACGGCCAGCCCGCCGCCGGCCGCCGCCGCCCGCAGCGCGCCGACCGCCGAGCGGACCGAGCCCACCAGGTCGACGGCGAAGCCCGCCCGGTCGAGCCCGAGCGCGGCGTGGATCGCGGTCGCGTTGGCCTTGTCGGCGTAGGCGGGGGCGGTGGTGGCGAACCAGAGGTCGACGGCGCCGTCGATCGCCGCCGCCGGCAGCCGGCGGGCGGCCTCGACGGCCATCGTCGTCGTGTCCTCGTCGAACGAGGCGACGGTCCGCTCGCCGCGCCCGCCGGGCTGGCCGAGCGCGTCGCCGCGCTCGCCGTGGGAGAGCCGGAAGCGCGGCACGTAGGCGGCGTAGGCGTGGATCCCCGTGGTCATCGGGCGGTCCGTCCGTCACGTCGTTCACACATGATGTCCAGACGGACCGTACCAGGAACCCCGGGGATGACCCCGATCACCCGTCCCCACGTGCGCTGCGGCTAGAGTCGGGCGCCCATGTCCGCTCGCCTCAGCCAGCTCACCGACCGCGAACGCGAGGCGCTCGACGCGGCCCGCGAGCTGGGCATCCACCGGCTACCGCTGCCGACGCCGTTCGCGATCGGCGACGTCAACGTCTACCTCGTCGAGGGCGATCCGCTGACGCTGGTCGACTGCGGTCCCAACGCGGCCACCAGCCTCGACGTGCTCGAGGCCGGCCTGGCCACGCTCGGCCACCGGCTGGACGACGTCGAGCAGCTGCTGATCACCCACCAGCACCTCGACCACATCGGCCTGGCGGCGACCCTGGCCCACCGCAGCGGCGCGCCGGTCACCTGCCTCGACCTGCTGGCGCCGGTGCTGGAGGACTGGCTGACCTTCTCCGCCGAGGACGACGACGACGCCCGCCAGCTGATGCTCCGCCACGGGGTCGAGCCGCACGTGGCCGACGCCCTGCGCGCGGTCGCGCGGCTGGTCCAGCACTGGGGCGCGCCGGTCGCCGTCGACCGCCGCCTGACCGTCGGCGAGACGGTCACGCTCGACGGCCACGGCTTCGCCGTCCTCCACCGGCCCGGCCACTCGCCCTCCGACACGCTCTTCCACGACCCCGCCCGGCGGCTGGCGATCTGCGGCGACCACCTGCTGGCGAAGGTCTCCTCGAACGCCCTGATCCAGCGCCCGCTCGACGGCAGCTGGGACGGCCGCCGCCCGCAGCCGCTGCTCCAGTACCGCCGCTCGCTGCTGGCCACCCGCGAGCTGGAGATCGAGATCGGCCTCGGCGGCCACGGCGGCCCGGTCACCGACCACCGGACCCTGATCGACGACCGGATCCGCCACCAGGACCGGCGCGCCGAGCAGCTGCTGAGCCTGCTGACCCACGGCCCCCGCTCGGCCCACCAGCTGGCGACGACGATGTGGGGCGACATCGCCGTCACGCAGGCGTTCCTGACCCTCTCCGAGGTGCTCGGCCACCTCGACCTGCTGCTCGAGGCGGGGACCGTGGTCGAGGACGACTCGGCCGAGGTCGTGCGCTTCGAGGCGGCCTGAGCCAGGCTCGGCGACGGCGGCGGCCGCTACCGTTAGGGCCATGCCGTCGGTGACCCGCAAGCGCCAAGGGAGTCGCGCCGACCGGCGCCAGGAGATCCGGGCCAAGCTGCTCGCGGTCGTCGAGCGGCTGCTGGACGACGGCGAGAGCTTCACCGAGATCAGCGTCGAGCGGATGGTCTCGGAGGCGGGCGTCTCGCGCTCGACCTTCTACGTCTACTTCGAGGACAAGGGCGACCTGCTGACCGCCTGGTTCGAGGAGATCCGGGCCGAGGTGACCGAGGCCGCCGACGCCTGGTGGGCGCTGGGCGCCGAGGCCACCCGCGACGAGGTCCGGGCGGCGCTCGACCAGATCGTCAAGACCTACCGTCCGCACACGACGCTGATGGCCGCCGTCTACGACGCCGCGGCCTACGACGCCAACGTCCGCGATCTCGTCACCGAGATGATGGACAACAACGTCGCCGGGCTCCGCAAGCACATCAAGGCGGGCCAGAAGGCGGGCTTCGTCGACGCCGACCTGCTGCCCGGCCAGACCGCGGGCTGGCTGACCTGGATGGCCGAGCGCGGCCTCCACCAGCTGGTCCGGACCGCGTCGCCGGCCGAGCTGGAGAAGCTGATCGACGCCTACACCGACATCGTCTGGAACACGCTCTACGCCCCGGCCCGCCGCGGCTGAGCGCCCGCGTCGACAGCCCCTCCCGCCCCGAGGCCGGCCCTGCGCCGGCCTCGCGCGTTCCCGCGCCCGATCGATCCCACCGGGCGACGGCGCTCGTGTAGCCTGTGACACACCGTCCGGACGTAGTGTCCGAACAACTCCCGAGGAGGGTCCCGGCGCATGACATCCACCACCACGGCCCCCGCCGTCGACCTGGCCGAGGTCGACCTGACCGACCCGACCTGGTTCCGCGACGGACCCCCGCACGAGCTGTTCGCGCGGATGCGGGCCGAGGCGCCGATCCGGTGGAACGAGACCGAGCACTTCGGCGGCTTCTGGGCCCTCACCCGGGCGGCCGAGATCGCCGCCGTCAGCCGCG
Organism: Patulibacter defluvii; assembly: GCF_034096925.1. Lineage (NCBI taxonomy): Bacteria > Bacillati > Actinomycetota > Thermoleophilia > Solirubrobacterales > Patulibacteraceae > Patulibacter > Patulibacter defluvii. Next base: position 42,299 of record NZ_JAWZSQ010000018.1, on the reverse strand, counting down.
ACACGGCGACCTTCTCCTCCCACGCCGAGGGCATCTTCGTCCAGCGCGACCAGGTCGCCCCGCTCGACCTGGTGCGGGCGGTACTGCTCTACAAGGACCCGCCGGAGCACACGAAGTACCGCAAGATCCTGCAGAGCGCGTTCGTGCCGGCGACGGTGGCGAAGATGGAGGACGACGTCCGCGCCGTCGTCACCCGGGTGCTCGACGAGGTGATCGAGCGCGGCGCCTGCGACTGGACCGCCGAGGTCGCCGTCCGGGTGCCGCTGCTGGTCCTGGCCGAGCTGATGGGGATCCCCGAGGACGACGTGCCCCAGCTCTACGAGTGGACCGAGCAGATCGAGGCCGCCCAGCGCGCGATCGAGCCGGCCCAGGCGGTCGAGACCTTCATGGCGATGGCGATGTACCTGCACGAGCAGGTCGAGCGCCAGGCCGCCGAGGGCAACGACGACTCGCTGGTGATGCGGCTGCGCAACGCCGAGGTCGACGGCGACACGCTCGCCGACCCGGAGATCATGACCTTCTTCGCGCTGCTGGTCTTCGCCGGCAACGACACCACCCGCAACACCACCTCGGGCGGGATGCTGGCGCTGCTGGAGCACCCCGAGGAGCTGGAGAAGCTGCGCCGCGACCCGGCGCTGATCCCCCAGGCGGTCGAGGAGATCCTGCGCTGGACGACCGTCGTCAACTACTTCGTGCGGACCGCGACCGCCGACACCGAGCTCGCCGGCCAGCCGATCGCCGCCGGCGAGAAGGTGATGCTCTGGTACGCGTCGGCGTCGCGCGACGAGGCCAGCTACGAGGACCCGCAGCGGTTCGACGTGACCCGCGCCGAGCACGCCCACATGGCGTTCGGGGGCGGCGGCCGCCACTTCTGCCTCGGCGCCGGCCTGGCCCGGCTGGAGCTGCGGATCATCTTCGAGGAGACGGTCCGCCGGCTCCACGAGCTGGAGCAGGCGGGACCGGCGCAGCGGCTGGCGTCGTCGTGGGCCAACGGCCTGACGTCGCTGCCGATCCGCTTCCGCCCGGGCGCCCGGGTCGGCTGAACGTCCACGAGCGCCCACGCGCCCGACGATCCCGCCGGGGGCCGCTGCTAACGTCCGCGCCGATGCCCGACCAGCGTGCGGCCGAGCAGCCGTCCCCCGCGGTGATCGTCGACGGCCTCGCCAAGCACTACGGCGACGTCCGCGCCCTCGACGGGGTCAGCTTCACCGCTCACCGCGGCGAGGTCTTCGGCCTCCTCGGCCACAACGGCGCCGGCAAGACGACGACGATCCGCGTCCTCACCGGCCGCACGTCGCCGACCGCCGGCCGGGCCGCGGTCGCCGGCCACGACGTGGTCGACGAGCGCGAGCAGGCGCGGGCGCGGCTGAACCTCGTCTTCGAGGACCAGAACCTCTACGACCGCCTGACCGGGCGGGCGAACCTGCAGCTGTTCGCCGAGCTCCAGGACGTCCCCCGCGAGCGGGTCGAGGCGTTGCTGCGGCGGGTCGGGATCGCGCACGCCGCCGATCGCAAGGTCGGCACCTACTCGACCGGCATGCGCCAGCGGCTGCTGCTGGCGCGGGCGCTGGTCAACGACCCCGAGGTGCTGTTCCTCGACGAGCCGACCCGCGGGCTCGACCCGACCTCGGCCCGGACCCTGCGCTCGATCGTCCGCGAGCTGCGCGCCGGCGGCACGACCGTGGTGCTGACGACCCACGACATGACCGAGGCCGACGAGCTCTGCGACCGGGTCGCGTTCCTCGCCGAGGGCCGGATCATCGCGCTCGACACCCCGCGCGAGCTGAAGCTGTCGCTGGCCGAGCAGCAGGGCGAGCGGCGGGCGCGGGTGCTGCTCGACGACCGCAGCGAGCACGAGGTGGCGCTGACCGACCCCGCCGACGACCGGCTGGCGCGGTGGACGGCCGAGGGCCGGATCGTGACCGTCCACAGCGACGAGCCGACCCTGGCCGACGTCTTCGTGGCGCTGGCCGGCCGCAGCCTCGACGCCGACGGCGAGGAGGGCGAGGGCGACGCGGCCCCGCCCGACGACGGTCCGCCGGGGCGCCGCCCCTGGTGGCACTGGCTGGTCTGGCCCTACAAGCCGAAGGGCCGCCGATGAACCTCCGCCGGATGCTGGCGATCTACCGCAAGGACCTGGTCGACGCGATCCGCGACGGCCGGGTGCTGGTGGCGATCCTGATCCCGATCGGGCTCGGCGTCTTCTACTCCCTGGCCTTCGACGACGACACCCCGCGGCCCTCGGCGAAGGTCGCCGTGGTCGGCGCCAGCGCCGACGCGGCCCGCGTCGCCGCGGCGCTGCCGAAGGACGTCGACCGCGCGATCGACCTGAAGGTGGAGCGCGAGCGCGAGCAGCCACGCGCCCGCCAGCAGGTGGCCAAGGGCGACGTCGACCTGGCGATCGTGGTGCCCGACGGGCTGCTGGCCGACGCCCGCGCCGGCCGCGCGCCGCCGCTGACGCTGCTGGCCCGTCCCTCCCCCGACCCGACGGTCGCGAGCCTGGCCGACCTGGTGCCGGCGACGATCGCGCGGCTGGCCGACCGGCCGCCGGCGGTCGGCGTGGCGCTGCGACCGGTGCCCGCCGCCGACCAGTCGGCCTACGACGCGCTCGGGCTGCGGCGCTTCTTCGCGCTCGCTGCGGTCGCGATGCTGCTGGGGATGATCGGCCTGCTGGTGACGCCGATCGTGCTCGCCGAGGAGATCGACAAGCGGACGCTCGAGGCGCTGCTGCTGGCCGCGCGCGGTGGCGAGGTGCTGACGGCCAAGGCGCTGGTCGGCCTGACCTACGGCGCGGTGGCGACGGCCGGGACGGTGCTGCTGACCCGATTGCCGGTCCCGCGGCCGGGGCTGTTCGTGCTCGGGGCGCTGGGGCTGGCGATCGCCCTGATCGGCTTCGGGCTCTGGCTGGCCTACCTGTTCCGCAGCCCCGACAAGCTGAACACCTGGATGGGCGTGCTGCTCTTCCCTGCGCTGACGCCGGTCTTCCTGGTCGACGCCGGCCTCTCGCCGGTGGTCGACGGGATCCTCCAGGCGCTGCCGACCACCCAGGGCATGCGGCTGCTGGTCGACGGTGCGGTCGACCAGGACATCTTCGGCCACCACCTGCTGGCCGTCGCCGTGCTGGCGGTCTGGGCGGTGGCCGGCTTCGCGCTGCTCGCGCGGACGCTGCAGCGACGCGGCGGCTGAGCGGAACGGGCCGGCGGGCGGGCCGGGCGCGCGGGGCGAACGTCACACGCCGCGGCCGCCCCCACCGCCGTGCGACGTTCCCCGACGCCGGCGGGGGCGAACGTCGCACGACGCGGACGGGGCGGTGGGGGTGTGACGTTCGCCCCAGCCCCACCGCCGCGGCTCCACACCCTACAATCGTCGGACATTGTGTCCGGCCATAGTGGCCGTGCAGTCTGTCGATCGAGGGAGGACCCCGAATGGCCACCACCGCGACGCCCCGCCGCGTCGACGTCGTCGAAGCCGACCCGACCGCCACCACGCTGCCGGCGGCGTTCCAGGCGACGGCGGCGGCCCACGCCGACCGGATCGCGCTGCGCGACGCCGACGGCACGGTCGAGCTGACCTTCGGCGAGTACGCGCGGCGGGTCGAGCGGATCGCCCGCGGGCTCCACGCGCTCGGCGTGCGCCACGGCGACACGGTCGCGATCCTGCTGGTCAACCGGCCCGAGTTCCACCTGGTCGACAGCGCCGCCTTCCACCTCGGCGCGGTCCCGTTCTCGATCTACCAGACGCTCGCGCCCGAGCAGATCGCCCACCTGTACGCCAACGCCGGCTGCGACGTGGTGGTGACCGAGGCGGCCTTCCTCGACCGCGCCCGCGCCGCCGCGGCCGGCCGCGAGCGCCCGACGACCTTCGTCACCGTCGACGGCCCGGCCGCGGACGCGATCGACCTCGACGAGCTGGAGCGACGGCCGTCGCCCGGCTTCGACTTCGAGGCGACCTGGCGGGCGGTGCGGCCGGAGGACGTGCTGACGCTGATCTACACCTCGGGCACCACCGGACCCTCGAAGGGGGTCCAGCTGACCCACGCCAACGTGGTCTTCAGCGTCCGCGCGATCGCCTCGGTGCTGGAGATCCGCCCCGGCGACCGGATCACCAGCTACCTGCCGTCCGCCCACGCCGCCGACCGCTGGTCGAGCCACTACAACAACGCGATGCTCGGCACGCAGGTGACCTGCGTCGACGACCTGCGGCGGATCGCCCAGGTGCTGCCCGCATTGCGGCCGACGATCTGGGGCGGCGTGCCGCGGGTGGTGGAGAAGCTGAAGGCGGCGCTCGAGGCGGGGATCGCCGGCGAGCCCGACGAGCAGCGACGGGCCGCGCTCGAGGGCGCGATCGCGGTCGGCCGCGAGAAGGTCCGGCTGGAGCAGGCGGGCGAGCCGGTCCCGCCCGAGCTGGCCGCGCGCCACGCCGCGCTCGACGAGGCGGTCCTCTCGCGGCTGCGCGCGAAGCTCGGCCTCGACCAGGTGCGCTGGATCGTGATCGGGGCGGCGCCGCTCTCGCGCGACGTCCACGAGTTCCTGCTGGCGATCGGGCTGCCGGTGATCGAGCTCTACGGGATGTCCGAAGCGACGGTCCTGATCACCGCCGTCGCGCCCGACGCGGGGCGGATCGGGACCGTCGGCCGGGCGGCGCCGGGCGTCGAGCTGCGGGTGGCTGACGACGGCGAGCTGTTCGTCCGCGGGCCGATCGTGATGGCCGGCTACCGCGGCGAGCCGGGCAAGACCGCCGAGGCGATCGACGCCGACGGCTGGCTCGCCACCGGCGACGTGGTCTCGATCGACGACGACGGCCACGTGGCGATCGTCGACCGCAAGAAGGAGATCATCATCAACGCCGCCGGCAAGAACATGTCGCCGGCGAACATCGAGCAGGAGCTGAAGGCGGCCAGCCCGCTGATCGGCCAGGCGGCGGTGATCGGCAACGACCGCCGCTACAACGTCGCCCTGCTGGTGCTCGACCCCGACATGGCCGCCGCCCACGCCGCCCGCCACGGCCTGCCCGACGGCTCGGTCGCGGCCGTCGCCGCCGACCCGGGCGTGCGGGCCGCGGTCGCCGAGGCGGTCGAGCGGGCCAACGCCCGGCTGGCCCGGGTCGAGCAGATCAAGCGCCACCTGCTGCTGGCCGACGAATGGCTGCCCGGCGGCGACGAGCTGACGCCGACGATGAAGCTGAAGCGCAAGCCGATCGACGCCAAGTACGCCGAGGCGATCGAGCGGCTGTACGGGGAGTAGGGCGCCCGCAACGCGGCGCCCGCGGTCCAGCGGGCGCCGGCCCCTACCCCCGCTCCCCCTCCTCCCGCCAACGGTGGAACGACGGATCCAGGAACCGCTGCAGCGCGCCCTCGGGCAGCCAGGCCAGGGTCTCCAGCTCGAGCGGGTCGAGGAAGCCGACCTGGCCGGTCTTCAGGTCCTCGATCCGCAGCCGCGGGCCGTTGCCGTCGCGGTCGACGACCAGCGACACCGCGGCGAACTCGCTGACCAGCTCGACCGGGGTGTCGCCGGCCGCGGCCTCGCCGAGGGGCAGGGAGCGCTCGCGCCGCTCGCTCATCAGATCAGGAAGGCGAGGGTGTGGAGAGGGCGGTCGTTGCCGACGATCCGGACCTTCTTGTAGGCGATCCGCAGCTCGCCGTCGGCCGTCCGGCGCAGACGGTGCTCGTAGCGCCCTGCCCATAGGGTCACCCCCCGCTCGCGCGCCTCGTGGATCAGGAAGTTCGAGCCGACCGCGATCTCGTCCGGGTGCTCCGGATCGGCCTCCAGCAGCTCGACGTTGCCGATCAGCCGGCGCAGCGCCGAGGGCGGGGTCTGGGCGTGGCGCTTGCCGGTCTGGAGCTGCTTGATCCGGGTCGCGATCCGCGAGCGGTTGTCGAAGATCACCGACATCTGCTTCGTCGGGTCGATGTCGTCGCCGTTGGCCGGCACCCAGTAGATCGCCTCGTCCGCCCACAGGGCCTCCCAGGCGTCGTACTCGTGCTCGTCGGCCAGCCGTGCCTCGCGGTAGAGGAACCGCTCGACCTCGCGCAGCAGGTCGCCGCTCATCGCTCCTCCTCCATCAGCTCTCGGTAGTGGCGCCAGATCGCCCGCTGCGGGACCTCGTCGGTGGCGTCGCCGATCGTGAAGCCGGCCTCGTCGCGCCGCTCGCGGTGGGTTCCCCGCTTCAGCACCAGCCACTCGGGATTGCGCGCGTGCACGCCCCGCTGGTTGCGCTCGTACATCTCGGTGTCGTCGGCCAGCAGCAGCCCCGCCGGCCCGACCGAGCCGATCGTCTGCTGCAGCATCCGCCGGTTCAGCTGCGGCTCGCCCGCGTACTGGATCGCCGTCACGTGCTGGACGGTGCGGTCGACCGCCAGCGGCTGGATCACGAAGATCTGGATCTCGGCGATGAACAGGTTGGGGAAGATCATCACGTGCGGGGCGCCGTCGATCATGATCTCCCGCGCGCGCTCGGCCCCCCGCGCCGCCTCCAGGTGGGCGACGTACTCCGGCAGCCGCTCGGCGGTGGTCCCGAACCAGCCCATCGGCTCGCCGATCCGGCGGAACTCGGGCCGCAGGTCGTTCTCGCTGTGGCCACCGCCGAGGTCGCGCGCGACCGCCGTCGACTTCTCGCCGTAGAGGTCGCCGATCCCGCTCTTGGCGACGCTGAAGATCGAGGCGTGGACGAACTGCGGGTGGTAGCCGTCGGTCTCGTTCTCGACCAGCATCTTCCAGTTGGCCTTCGCCTCGTGCTGGAGCCAGCCCGCCGACAGCTCGATCTTGCCGCTCGGCGACAGCTCGACCAGCCGGTCGATCGCCTCGGCCGCCGCGCCCAGGTGCTCCAGCAGCGACGGCCCCTCCTCCGCGAACGAGCCGAAGACGAAGCCCTGGTGGCTGGCCACCCGCGCGACCCGGCCGAGGCCGAGGTCCTTCTTCGCCTCGGGCCCGCCGTAGCCGGAGTTGAACGGGTAGCCGAGCAGCTTGCCGGTGTTCGAGAACGTCCACCCGTGGTACGGGCAGCGGAAGGCGCTGGAGTTGCCCTTGGCCGCGTCGCAGACCAGGTTCGCCCGGTGGGTGCAGCGGTTGAGCAGCAGGTGGATCTGCCCCTGCTTGTCGCGGCTCATGATGATCGGCTGCGGGCCGATCGACTTGACCACGTAGTCGTTGGGCTCCGGCACCTCGCTCTCGTGCCCGACGTAGACCCAGGTCCGGTACCAGATCCGCTCCAGCTCGGCCGCGTAGATCTCCGGATCGGTGTAGAGCGATCCGTGGACGCGGTCGGCCTCGATCAGGGCGTCCCAGTCGGCGGTGGTCATCGCGCGCTCCCGGCCGGGACGCCGCCGAGCAGCTCGTCGACGACCGCCTTGGCCGTCTCGGCGCACGACTGGGTGCCGCCGCTGCCGTAGTCACGGACGCCGTCGCCGACGTTGAAGAGGTTGTCGAGCGGGGTCTCGCGCGGCAGCTCGTAGCCGGACACCGCCCGCTGCGCCGGCCAGTCGCCGCGCATCACGCGCACGTCGAGCACCCGCGTCTCGGGGTCGTTCATGACCGGGAAGGCGTCGCGCAGCTCCTCCAGCGACCGCTCGACCTCGTGCTCGGCGTCGAAGTCGCCGACGGCCGGGATCGGGACCGCGTAGGCGACCGTCAGGTGCCAGCCCTCGGGCGCCAGCTCGGGGCAGGTCGCGGTCATGTTGCCGAGGTTGCAGACCCGGTCGGTGTCGGAGCAGAGCAGCAGCCCGGGCGCGTCGATCAGCGGCCGGCGGCTGGCGACGTGGACGATGATGTTGGCGCTCGGGTTCGACCGCTCGCGGATCCGCGCCGCGTAGTCGGCCCCGATCGCCTCGTCGCCGACCAGGTCGACGGTCGCCACCGGCCCGACGTTCGAGATCACCGCGCCGACGGTGACCTCGACCTCCGCGCCGCCGGCCCGCCGGATCGTCGCCCCGGTCACGCGGCCGCCGTCGACGTGCAGCCGCACGACCTCGCTCTCCAGCCACAGCTCGCCGCCGCGCTCGACCGCGACGTCGGCCAGCGCGCCGGTGATCCCGATCGTCCCCTCGGGGTGGAAGCCGAAGTGCTTGAAGGCGCCCTTCTGGGTGAAGTAGGTGAGGAACGCGCGGGCCGGGATCTCGTCGGCGTTGACCGCGAAGATCGCCGCCGCCAGGTTGCGGAAGAGCCGGTGGACGGTCGCGTTCGAGGTCGCCCCGCCGACCCAGTCGGCCAGCGTCACCTGCTCCTCCGGCAGCTCGCCCTTGCGGGCCCCGCCGAGCTTCTGCAGAACCCCGGCGCCCTTGCGCGTCATCTGGTCGATCAGGAACTTCCAGCCGCCCTTGGCCGGGTCGATGACCTTGCCCTTGACCTGGAAGAGGTTCGCCGGCTGCGGGTCGCGGAGGGCGAAGCGGTCGCCGATCCCGAGCTCGTCGAAGGTCCGCTCCATCGTCCCGCCGTACTCGATCGCGACCGCACCGGTGTTGATCCGGAAGCCGTCGACCTCGAACGTCGAGGCCCGCCCGCCGACCCGGTCGAGCCGCTCGACGAGCAGCGGCCGCTGGCCGGCGTCGGCCAGCCGGGCGGCGGCGCAGACGCCGCCCATGCCGGCCCCGACGACCAGGACGTCGTAGTGCTCGGGCTCGGGATCGGGTGCGCTGCTCACGGGACGGGCTCCTTCGCTCTGCGGGGGTCGCGGCCAGTATCGCACAGTCTGTCCAGACAATGTGACCCGGCAACCGCGCGGGGCCCCGCTCAGAGCCCGAAGCTCTTGCCGATGATGTCCCGCTGGATCTCGTTGGTCCCGCCGTAGATCGTCGACGCCAGCGCGATCCGCACGTGGCGCTCCATCCCGTACTCGTTGGCGTAGCCGTAGCCGCCCATCATCTGCATCCCCTCGAGCGCGACCTGCTTGGCCGTCTCGGTGATCTTCAGCTTCAGCATCGACGCCTGGCGAGCGGTCACCCGCTGCGGATCGGCCTCCAGCCGGCGGGCCATCTCGTGGACCATCAGCCGCGAGACCTCGACCTCGGTGGCGAGGTCGGCGAAGCGGTGGCGGAGCGCCTGGAAGCTGCCGATCGGCCGCCCGAACTGCTGCCGCTCCGTGATGTAGGCGAGGGTGTCGTCGAGCGCCCGCCGGGCGTGGCCGACGAAGATCGCCGCGATCAGGATCCGCTCGCGGTTGAGCCCGCCCATCAGCTGCCGCCAGCCCTCGCCGACCTCGCCGATCACCCGGTCCTCGGGCACGAAGACGTCGCTGTAGAAGACGTCGTTGGTCTCGCGCCCGCCCATCGTCGGGATCAGGTTGATCGCGACGCCCGGCGCGGCCAGGTCGACGTCGAGCATCGTGATCCCCTCGTGCTTGCGGCCCGAGGCGTCGGTCCGGACCATCAGCATGCAGCGCTTGGCGAAGTGCGCGTTCGAGCTCCAGGTCTTCTGGCCGTTGACCAGCCAGCCGCCGTCGACCCGCTCGGCCCGGCAACGCAGGTTGGCCAGGTCCGACCCGGCCTCCGGCTCGGACATCCCGATCGCGATCGTGTCGCCGGCGCAGATCCGCCCCAGCAGCTCGTGCCTGAGCGCCGCGTGGGCGTGGCGCTCGATCGCCTCGCCGGCCACCAGCGAAGTCGAGATGCCCATGATCGGCAGCTGGCCGTGGAAGGCCTCCTCCAAGAACAGGCTGACGTCGACGATCGTCCCGCCGCCCCCGCCGTCCTCCTCGGGGAAGCCGATCCCGACGAAGCCCAGCTCGGCCAGCTCGCGGTAGGTCGGGTCGTGGTGCTGCTCGACGCCGTCCTCGGTCAGCGCGGCGCGCTGCTCCGGCGTGCCGGCGTTGCGGCGGGCGTAGTCGCGGATCGTCTCGACGAGCGCGCGGCGCTCGTCGCTGAGGTCGGCCAGGTCGGCGGTGACGGTCATGGCGTGGTTCTCCGGGAGGGGCGGGGACGGGCGGATCAGCCGGCCATGCCGAGCTGGAGGCCGCCGCTGACGTTGAGGACCTGGCCGTGGACGTAGTCCGAGCCGGGCGAGCAGAGGAAGTAGATGCCGCGGGCCGCCTCGTCGGCGGTCGCCGAGCGGCCGAGCGCGGTCGCGGCCTCGGCCCCGGCGCGGGCGGCCGCGGGGATCCCGAGCGCGATCGTGCGGCCGGCGGCCTCGATCGCCCCGGCCTCGCCGGCGGCCGCGGTCAAGCGGGTGTCGATGAAGCCGAAGGCGACCGCGTTGACGTTGATCTTCAGCGGCCCCCACTCCTTGGCCAGCGCCCGGGTCAGGCCGACGGCGCCGCCCTTCGCGCTGGCGTAGGCGACCTGGCCGGCGTTGCCCATCACCCCGGCCAGCGAGACGACGTTGACGACCTTGCGGAAGACCTCGGCGCCGGTCGCCGCCTCGCGCTTGGCCGGCTCGCGCAGGTGCGGCGCGGCGGCCCGCAGGATCCGGAACGGGACCACGGTGTGGATGTCGAGCATCGCCTGGAACTGCTCGTCGCTGACCTTGTGGATCGGCCCGTCCCAGGCGTAGCCGGCGTTGTTGACGACGATGTCGAGCCGCCCCCACGCGGCAACCGCCGCGGCGACGACGGCGTCTGGCTCGCCGGCGGCGGTCAGGTCTCCGGCGCGGACCGCCGCCGGGCCGGGCAGCGCGGCGGCAACCGCGGCGACCGCGTCGCCGTCGAGGTCGCTCAGCAGCACCCGGGCCCCGGCCGCGCTCAGCTTGCGCGCCACCTGCTCGCCGATCCCGCGCCCGGCCCCGGTCACGATCGCGACCTTCCCGTCCAGCTCGCCCACGTCCCCGCTCCTCCGCTTCGCCCTCGTCGAAGGACTGATCGTACAACCTGTCCAGTCATATTGACCAGAGCACGCGATCGTGGTGGGTCCGCGCGCTGCCATACACTGCGTCCGGTCAGCGCATGCCGTCGATCACCCGCACCACCCAGGCCGCCCGCGCGAAGCGCCGCGAGGAGATCCGCGCCCGGCTGCTGCGCGCGGTCGAGCACTGCCTGGAGCGCGAGACCTACACCGACGTCAGCGTCGAGCGGCTGGTCCGCGAGGCCGGCATCGCGCGCTCGACCTTCTACGTCTACTTCGAGGACAAGGGCGACCTGCTGCGGGCGCTGGCCGAGGACGTGATCGCCGAGATCATCGAGTCGGCCGGCTACTGGTGGTCGCTGCCGCCCGAGGCCACCCGCGAGGACCTGCGCGAGGCGATGGAGCGGATCGCCGACACCTACCGCACCCACCGCGTGGTGATGACCGCGGTGGTCGAGGCCACCTCCTACGACGAGCGGATCCGCGAGCAGTTCGCGGTCCTGCTGGAGCGGACGATCGCCGAGGTCGCCGCCCACGTGGTCGACGGCCAGCGGCGCGGCTTCGCCCACGCCGACGTCGACCCCGAGCAGACCGCGCTGTGGCTGACCTGGATGACCGAGCGCGGGCTCTTCCAGCTCGTCACCCCGGCCGGCGCCGACGAGACCGAGCGGCTGATGCGGGCCCTGACCGACATCGTCTGGAACACGCTCTACGCCCGCACGAGGACCCCGTGAGCAGCCGCGACGAGCGGCGCCTGCAGCTGGCCGAGCGGCTGCGGATCGCGGTCGAGGCGCTGCTCGACGAGGACGAGAGCTACGCCTCGATCAGCATCGAGCGGCTGATGGCCGAGGCCGGCCTCTCGCGCTCGACCTTCTACGCCTACTTCACCGACAAGGGCGACCTGCTGCGGGCCTGGTCGGTGCGCGCCAGCGAGACCACCCGCGTCGCCTCCGGACGCTGGTGGGCGCTGGGCACCGACCTCACCCGCGAGGCGCTGGAGGACGCGCTGCGGCACGTGATGCGCGAGTACCGGCCCCACGCCCGGGTGATGGCCTCGGTCTACGACGCGGCGGTCTACGACGACGACCTGCGCGAGGAGGTCGCCGCGATGATGCGCGAGCACGTCGGCAGCCTCGAGGCGCACATCCGCCGCGGCCAGGAGGGCGGCTGGGTGGCTCCCGACCTGCTGCCCCACGAGACGGCCGCCTGGCTGATCTGGATGGCCGAGCGGGTCGAGCACCAGGTGGTCGCCCACAGCGACGACGCGGCGCTGGAGCGGCTGGTGGTCGGCTTCGCCGACGTGGTCTGGAACACACTCTACGCGCTCGCTCCGGCCGCCCGCTGACCCACCCCCGAAATATCACGCACGGTGTCCGGACATCATGTACATTCCGGACGGGCCCAGCGCCGGACCGTTCCGCGATCCGTGCCCATGCGCGCGCCGGCCGAGGGGAGGAACGACGAACGTGGCGATGACAGAGCAACCACCGGGCGCCGCCCTGGCCGACCCACTCGGCGTCCCCGCCCTGGCCCGGCTGCGCGCGCGGCTGGAGGCCGCGATCGCCGTCCCCTCCTCGGCCGTCGGGCGGCTGAGCTACGCCCGCACCAGCGTCGCCTTCGCCCTCCGCGGCCAGCGCGGAGCGGTCACCGCGCTGCTCGACCGGACGCCGCCGCAGATCGTCGCCGACGGCTCGGCCGAGGTCCGGATCGAGCTGACCGCCGAGCAGCTGGAGCGGGTCGCCGAGGGCCGGCTGGCGATGCCGCAGGCGGTCGTCAGCGGGGCGGTCACCACCCACGGGCCGGTCCGCAAGTACCTGGAGGTCGACGCGATCCTCCGCGGCCTGCTGGCGATCAGCCAGGGCCGCGAGCCCGAGCCCCAGCGGTCGGTCGACCGGCTGGCCGTCGGCGAGCTGCCGTTCGCGGCCGCCGACCCCGACCTGATGGCGATCCGGACCACCGACCTGCGCAAGGCGTTCGGCCGCAACCAGATCCTGGCCGGCGTCGACCTGGCGATCCCCGAGGGCGTGATCTCGGTGATCCTGGGGCCCTCCGGCACCGGCAAGAGCGTGATGCTGCAGCACATCATCGGGCTGCTGCGACCCGACGGCGGCGACGTGCTGATCCGCGGCCGGCCGCTCAGCCGGATGAGCCGCTCGGAGGTGCTCGCGCTGCGGCGCGAGATCGGCGTGATGTTCCAGGACGGCGCGCTGTTCAGCGCGATGAACGTCTACGACAACGTCGCCTTCCCGCTCCGCCAGCACACCGACCTCGACGACCGCGAGGTCCGCGAGGTGGTGATGGACCACCTGGCCGCCGTCGGCCTGGCCAACGCCAGCCACCGGATGCCGAACGAGCTCTCCGGCGGGATGCGCAAGCGCGCCGGCCTGGCCCGGGCGCTGGCCCTGAACCCGGGGATCCTGCTCTGCGACGAGCCCGACTCGGGGCTCGACCCGGTCCGGACGGCGCTGCTCGGCGACCTGCTGGTCGAGCAGCACTCCCAGTACGGCGGCACGATGATCGTCGTCACCCACAACGTCCCGCTGGCGAAGCGGATCGCCGACCACATCTCGGTCCTCTGGCGGGGCCGGGTGCTCGAGGCGGGGATGGCGTCGGACGTGCTCGCGTCCGAGAGCGCCTTCGTCCGCCAGTTCCTCTCCGGCGGCTCGGTCGGCCCGCTCGGCATGGACGCCTGATCGCCGCCCTATCCTGGCTGCCGATGCCTCCATCCCGCCCGCCCGCGGACGCCGCCGCCCCGCTCGAGCACCTGCGCCGGCTGCGCCGGATGCCGGCCGTCCACCGGCGGCTGCGCGACGCGCCCGACGTCGCGGCGCTGCTCGCCGCCGGCGCCCAGGCCGCCCGCGAGGAGTGCGGCTTCGACCGGGCGCTGGTGCTGACCCTCGACGGCGACCGGCTGCGGGCCGGCGGCGGCGCGGTCCTCAGCGACCCGGCCAGCGACGAGCTGCGGCGGCGGGCGCTGGCCGCGCCGGTGCGGCTGGAGCCCGGCAGCCCCGAGGCCGAGCTGATCCGGCGCCCGGACGCCGACGTCGCCACCGACGGCCGGCCGAGCCCGCTGGCGGCGGCGCTCGGGCTGCGGTCGTTCGCGCTCGGCGCGATCCAGCCCGAGGCGCGGGTCCTGGCCCTGCTCGTCGTCGACCGCGCCGAGCCCGCCGTCGGGCCGCTCGACCGGGCCCAAGTCGGGGCGTTCGCGGCGATGCTCGCCGTCGCGCTCGAACGGGTGGTGCTGCGGGCCCGGATCGGCGAGCTCTCGCGCGAGCTGCGGCACCTGACCTCCTCGACCCAGGCCCTGATCGGCGAGGTCAACGACGCCCCGATCGCGATCCCGACCGGCCGCGGCCACGGATCGGCCTTCCCCCGCTTCGACGTGCTCGAGCCGGTGGCGACGGCCGACGGCCCGCTCTCGCTGCTCAGCCCGCGCGAGATCCAGGTCGCGTCGCTGCTGGTCGAAGGCCGCTCGAACCGCGAGATCGCCGGCCAGCTGATGCTCTCGCCGGAGACGGTCAAGGACCACGTCGCCCGGCTGCTGCGCAAGCTCGGCGCCGGCAACCGGGTCGAGGCGGTCGCGCGCTACCTGGCGCTGGTCGGCGAGGACGCCGCCGCCCGCGGCCGCTGAGCGGCCGCCCGCCTCCCCCGCTCAGCAGTCCTCGTGGATCCGGGGGTAGACGAAGCCGGACTCGCGCAGCTCGCGCGGGCCGTGGATGCCCTTGCCGCGGTAGGGCTGGCCCTGCTCTCCGGGCTTCGGGTACGGGTTCCAGTTGAGCGGCAGCAGCTTCTCCAGCAGGCCCTCGTGGATCGCCGAGTAGAGGAACTTGGAGACGTCGCGCGGCAGGCCGACGAGCGTGTTGTCGGTGATCACCGGCACCAGCCGGATCGTGTGGCCGATCGCGTCGTAGGCGTTCGAGGCCGAGCCGAGGCCGACCAGCGCCGAGATCACGTCCTGGGTGTACGGCTTGGCGTAGCGCAGCATCGGGTTGACCTGGCAGAGCACCTGGTCGACCTGGGGCAGCGCCTTGGTCGCCGGACCGGCGGCCCGCTCGAGCGCGGCGAGGGTGCCGGTCAGCGGGCCGGCGGCGGTGTCGACCTCGCGCAGGATCGAGCGACCCTCCTGGGCGGCCGGCCGCAGCGCGGCGACGACCGGGCGGACCTCGGTCACCGCCCGGGTCAGGTTCTCCACCACCGGCGTCGCGCGGTCGGCGACGTCGGCGACGGTGCGGGTGGTGCGCCGCACGCGGTCGAGCGTCGGCGGCAGCTCGTCGAGGATCCGCCGGACCGCGTCGTCGCGGCGGGCCACGGCGGTGAACGCGGTCCGTCCCTGCCGGGCCAGCAGCCGGATCGCGTCGCCGCGGTCGCCGACCGCGGCGGTCAGGTCGCCGAGCTGGGCGATCAGGCGGCTGATCTGGCGCCGTTCGCCGGCCAGCGTCTCGACCACGTGCGAGCCGGTTCCGAGCGCCCGCGAGGCGCCCGCGACCAGTCCGTTGACCCGCTCGCCGCGGCGGTCGAGCGCGTAGCCGAGGCCGCGCACGATCTTGCGCGCCTGCGCCCGGGTCCGGCCCTGCAGGACCGACGCGATCTGGTCGACGTCGACGTACTCGGCCGCCTGCCGCAGCGGCAGCACGTGGCCCGAGGCGAGCGTCGTCCGCGATCGGCCCGGATCGATCGAGACGTAGTTCTCGCCGACCGCGGTCCGGGCCCGCATCCGCACCACCGAGTCCTCCGGGACCGGGGTCACGCGCTCGTCGGTGAGCTCCATCGAGACCAGCGCGCCGAGGCCCTGGCGGCGGACCTCGGTCACCGTGCCGACCTTGACGCCGGCCATCGTGACCCGCGAGCCGGTGGTCAGCGACGAGGCGGTCGGCACCAGCGCCCGCAGCTCGTACGGCTGCGACGTGCGCGGCAGGCCGCCGCCGACGCCGACGAAGGCCAGCAGGAAGGCGACCGCGATCGCCGTCGCGACCAGCGCCGTGACGACGTGCCCGCGGAACCCCGCGATCGGCCCTCTCATCGGTCCTCCCCCATCGTCAGCTGCCGTCCTCGGGTCGCGGCGGCCGGCCGGGGATCGGCGCGCCCGGCGTGCAGGCCTTGGGCGCGAACTCGAACGGCGTCGGCAGGATCCCGTTGCTGTTCAGCCCGACCACGAGGTTGCCGCGCGGCACCGACCCGCGGGAGTCGCCGAACTTGCTCATCGACGCGTTCCACTGGAAGAAGCCCTGGACGCCCTTCTTGCAGCCGGCCAGCGCCTTGACGGTGTGCTCGACCGCCGGCACCTGCGGGCGCAGCGCGGCGACCGCGGCGCTGGCGTCGGCCGACAGCGGCGGCAGCGCGTCGGCCAGCGGCAGCAGCCGCCCGACCGGCCGCTCGAGCGACCGCACGGCGGGGGCCGCCGTCGCGTTCAGCCGCCGCAGGTCGGCGAGCGTGCCCGGCAGCCGCCGCGCGACCGGCCGCAGCGCGCGGACCGCGCGGTCGACGTCGCCGAGCACGCCGCGGACGGCGGCGAACGACGTGTCGACCTCGGTCAGCGTCGGCGGCAGGCCGCGGAGGACCGCGTCGAGGTCGCCCGAGCGCTCGGCGAGCGCGCCGGCGGTGCGGCTGCCGGAGCCGATCAGCCGCCGCAGCTGCTGCTCGCGGGCGCCGAGCTCGGCGGTCAGCAGCGAGCTGTTGCGGACCAGCCGCTGCACCAGCGGCCGCCGGTCGCCCAGCTGGCGCGTGATGTCGCCCGCGACCCGCAGCACCGGGACCAGCTCGGCGAACGCGGTCCGCAGCCGGGCGCCGCGGTCCTCCATCCCGTTGCCGAGCCCGTCGAGCAGCGCGGCCATCCGCGCCCGCTCGTCGCCGCGGAAGACGTCGAGCACCTCGTCGACGTGGACCGGGGTGGTCGTGCGGTCGCGCCGCAGCGGTCGCTGCGCGTCGACCGGGCCGGCAGCGGGGGTGCCGCGGTCGACGATGTCGACGAACATGTCCTGGAGCGCCGTGTTCGGTCGCAGCATCGCCCGCGCGTCCTGGTAGATCCGGCCGTACTCGCGCTGGATCCGGGCGGTCAGGACCGGCTGGCCGTCGACCATCTCGACCTTCGTCACGCTGCCGGCCGGGATCCCGCGGAAGCGGACGTCGTCGGCGTTGACCACGACCCCGCGCGCGTCAGCGACCTCGATCCGGACCTCGTAGGTGTCGGCCAGCAGCGTGCGGCTGACCTGGCTGACGATGTAGCCGCCGGCGGCGAGGAAGATCGCCACGCCCAGCAGCACGACCAGCGACGGGCGGGCCGCGCGGCGGACCTCGAGCTGCAGGCGGGCGCGGTTGATCCGGCCGCTGATCCGGTCGCGGACCTCGATCATCGGCCCGGCCCCGGATTCTCCGACGAGCCGGCCGGCGGCTTGGTCGGGTCGTAGGAGAGGACCTGGTTGAGCAGCCCCTCCAGCGACTGGCACTCCAGCAGCTTCTTCGCCGACGGGTCGTTGATCATCAGCTGGCACGGCAGGTAGAGGAAGTTGTTCCCGGTCGTCAGCGGGAAGCGGATGAAGCGCCCGTTGCCGTCCTCCTGCCCGGCGGCGCCCGAGCCGACGCCGACGAAGGTCGGGCCGATCATCTGGGCGGTGCTGTGCTGGGTCTCGGGATCGACCTCGTCGAGGTAGGGCAGGATCGTGCGGTCGAGCCGGTCGACGCTCGGCTGGAGGTCGTTCAGCAGCGGCACGCCGTCGCGGGCGGTGTGGGCGAGCGCGGTCGAGGCCGGCCGCAGCGCCCGCACCAGCGGCACCGCGCGGTGGACCAGCCGGTCGGCGCGGACGACGGTCGGCCGCAGCGCCCGGACCGTCGGGGCGACGTCGCCGGCGCCGACCCGGAGCTCGTCGAGCAGCGGATTGGCGGTCCGCAGCGTGCCGTCGAGCCGGACCAGCGTCCGGTCGGTGTCGGCGAGCGTCCGCGGGGCCCGGTCGAGGGTCGCGCGCAGGTCGGCCTGGCGGCCGGCGACGGTCTCCAGCGTGCGGGCGCCGGCCGCGACCAGCGTCCGCAGCTGCTCCGACGACTGGTTCAGGGCCCGCATCGCGCGCTCGGCGTTGCGGACCAGCTCCGGCACGTCGCGCCCGGGCTCGAGCCCGCGCAGCGCGCCGATCCCGCGGCGGACGTCGGGCGCGACGTCGGCCAGCGCGTCGACCGCGCGACCGGGCGAATCGGTGTCGGTGAAGGTCGTGGCCAGCTCGCCGGCGAGGGTCTGGAGCCCGCGGCGCGCGTCGCCCTGGACGATCGAGGTGATCTGCTCCAGCTCGACCTGGTTGCTGCTGCGCGAGGCGGGGATCCCGCGCGACCCCAGCGGGCCGGCGGTGGCGCGGCCGCGGTCGAGGTCGACGAAGAACGCCGCCCCGAGCAGGGTCCGGAAGCGGATCGCCACGCTGGCGTCGCCGTAGATCGGTCCCGCGTCGTCGTCGAGCGCCAGCGAGGCGGTCGCCGTGCGGGCGCCGCGGTCGCGCTCGATCCGCTCGACGCGGCCGACGTCGACGCCCTGGATCCGGACCTTGTCGCCGGCCCGCAGCTGCTGGGCGTCGGCCAGCTGGACCCGGATCGTCGTCCGCCCGCCGCCCTGCTGGAGCCGGTTGAGGGTGCCGGAGAAGGCCAGCAGCAGGAGCAGCGCGACGATCCCGATCGTGGCCGCGCCGAGCGCGACGGTGCGGTTGCGGCGGAGGACGGTCATCGCGCTTTGCTCCGCAGCAGGCCGTGGACGCTGATCGCCGGGTAGCTGCCGCCCAGGTACTGGCACGGCTTCGGGTAGCCGTCCTTGATCAGGAAGCCGGTCGGATCGGTGACCCCGATCGACTCGCTCCCCGGCGAGACGATCGCCTGCAGCCGGAAGGCCATCGGCGGGCCGGCCGGGCCCTGCCCGAGGCCGCCGAAGCCGGTCATGCTGCGGAAGACGATCCCGAGGTTGACGATGTCGCAGCCGTAGCGGCCGATCCGCCGGACCATCGGCAGCGCGTCGCCGAGCGCCCCGTCGAGCCGCGGCAGCAGCGGCGAGAGCGCGGTCGTGACCCCGGTCGCGGCGGGCACCGCCGGCTTGGCCGCGTCGAGCAGCGCGGCGGCCCGCCGCAGCGGCCGCGGGCTCTCGCGCAGCAGCGCGGTGGTGGCCCGCAGGGCGCGCGGGGCGGCCGGCAGGGTGCCGTGCGCGGCGACGGTCAGCCGCCGGGCGGCGGCGACCAGGCGGGTGCCGCGGCGGAGCCCGTCGGTGGCGGCGACGAGCGCGGCCGGCGCCTGGTCGAGCGTCCGCTGGAGCGCGTCGCGGCGGTCGACGAGCGGGGCGAGCGCGTCGGCCGCCGGCCGCAGCAGGCCGGTCAGGTCGGCGCGGGCGTCGTCGAGCGGGACCATCGTCCGGTCGAGCGACGGCAGCAGCCGCGCGACGGCGCCGGGGCGCTCCAGCACGGTCCGCACCATCGCCTGGAACCCGGGCTGGGCGTGGCCGAAGACCGGCAGCATCCGGTGGACGTCGCGGCCGCGACCGGCCAGGCCGCGGCCGAGCTCGCGGACGCTGGTGCCGAGCGCGCCGCGGGTCTCGCGGTCGAAGCTGTCGAGCGCCTCGGGGACGCCGTAGGTGATCGTGTCGTCGCCGCCGCGGATCGTGGCGTCGGCCCGCAGCATCCGCGCGCTGCGGCCCGGCAGCAGCTGGACGTAGCGGGCGCCGAGCAGGCCGTTGGCGCGGATCCGGACGCCGCTGTCGGCGGGCAGCCGGATCCCGTCCTCCAGCTGCAGCTCGAGCCGGGCGCCGCCGTCGGCGGTCGCCTCGCGCCGCTGGACCTGGCCGACGCGGACGCCGGCGATCCGGACCGCGTCGTGCGGCAGCAGGTTGCCGATCTGGGGCGCGGTGACGTAGATCCGGGTGTAGGAGCGACCGGGGACGCCGGAGTAGGCGCTGAGGGCGATCCAGGCCAGGACGCCGGCGACCGCCAGCACCAGCCCGCCGCGCAGCAGCACGCGGTGGGGCGCGTCCGGGTTGCGGCGACGGGGCGGACGCCGGCGGCCGGTCGCGGTCGGGGTCGGGGTCGGGCGGCGGGTCATGGTCCGAGCAGGGCCTCCAGCCCGCGGGTCGCGGCGCGCAGCGCGGTCGCGCGATCGTCGGCGCGGGCGCCGCGGCGGTCGCGGCCCCGGGCGCGTTCGTCGGCCGGCAGCTCCTGGTCGAGCGGCACCGCGGTGCTGCCGCCGGTCTGCTTGGCCGCCAGCGCGCCGAAGCGGTCGAGGACGCTGGTGAGGGTGTTGAGCGTGACCGACGCCTCGCCGCGGAAGACGTGCGACAGGCCGTCGCGGAACTGGATCGCGCGGGCCCAGTTCTCGACCGTCGCGACCAGGTTGTTGGCGCTGTGGAGCAGCGTGTCGCTGACCGGGGTCAGCGCGGCCGAGACGGTCGCCAGCGACTTCAGGGTCGGCATCGCCCGCGTCAGCACCGGCGTCGCGCGGTCGCCGAGCCGGGTCAGGTCGGGAGCGACCTCGCGGGCGCGGCGGAGCGCCGGGTCGGCCGACCGCCGGAAGCCCTCGACCCGGTCGAGGGTCGCCTGCAGGTCGGGCGCGACGGCGGTGATGTCGCGCGCGGCCGGGCCGAGCGGACCGGTCGTCGCGCGCAGCTCGGCCAGGAACCGGCGCAGCTGGTCGAGGGTCGCCGGGGCCGCGGCCAGCGACCGCTGGAGCCCCGCCCGCCGCTGCTCGACCGATTCGGCGGCGCGACCGGCGACGTCGACCACCCGCGAGAGCGCCTGGCGCTCGCCGGCCAGCGCCCCGACCACCCGGTCGCTGCGGGTGACCAGGTCGGCCAGGACTCGGTTGTCGCCGACCAGCTCGCCGAGCAGGCGCTTGGCGCTGACCAGCGATCCGGGCAGCTCCCCGATCACCTGGCTGAACGCCTCGCGGCGGCCGCCGAGCGCCGCGCCGGCCTCGTTGATCAGCACCGACAGCCGCGTGCGGGTGTCGTCGTCGAGGGTCGCCAGCACCTGGTCGAGGTCGGTCGAGACGGCGATGTTGCGGGCCGGCACCACGTAGCCGGACGGCGCCGGGTCTCCCCCGTCGCCGCGCAGCAGCTCGACCCGCTTCTGGCCCAGCAGGTTGACGGCGGCGATCGCCACCTGGACGTCCTTGGCCACCGGCGCCGCGCGCCGCTCCAGCCGCAGCTCGGCCTCGACCCGGTCGTCGCGGCCGAGCTTCAGGGCGACCGTCCCGACCGGGACGCCGCCGCTGACCACCTGCGAGCCGTCGCGGAGGCCGGCGGCGTTCTCCAGCGGCAGCCGCAGCCGGTAGCCGCCGTCGTCGCCGTCGCCGCCGCTGGCCACCGCGGCGACGGCCGCGACCAGCGCCAGCAGCACCACCGAGACCGCGATCAGCCGCGCGCGCCTCATCGGCCGGACCGCATGTCGGGGACGTTCTGCAGGTTCGAGAGCGGGTTGCGCAGCCGCGACTCGGGGTCCTTCTTCGGATCCATCACCTCGGGGCCGATCCCGCACTCGGGCAGGAACCACGGCTGGTCGGCGCTGAGCCCCGGCGGCTGCGGGAAGGCGTAGGCCAGGCCCGGGTGCATCTCGGCCGCCTGCGCCGAGTCGCGGGTGTCGATGTTCGTCTCCGCCGGCAGCAGGTTCTGGACCGTCGCCCGCAGGTACTTGTCCTTGCCGTCGGAGTTGGCCAGGAACCCGCCCCAGTTGGTGAAGAAGGCGACGATGTCGGGCGTGTACGGCCGGATGCAGCGCAGCTGCCTGACCGCCTGACGACCGATCGACTCGACCTGCGGCAGCAGCGCGCGCCCGCGGTCCAGCAGCCCGGTCAGGTCGGGGGCCGCGGTCCGCAGCGTCGCGACCGTCCGGCGCACGTCCGGCCCGACGTCGGCGACGGTGCCGAGCACGCGGTCGAGCGGCCGCGTGATCCGGCGGACCTCGCTGACGCCGGGGGCGATCCGGTCGGTCACGGCCACCGCGGCGCGCAGCGTCGCGTCGGCGCGGCCGAGCGTGCCGCGGGCGCCGGCCAGCGTCGCCGGCATCCGCGCCAGCGTCCGCTCCAGGTCGCTGGCCTCGTCGCCGAGCGCGTCGAGGGTGGTGGCGGCGCCGCTGACCAGCCGCTCGATCCCGGGATCGGCGCGGTGGACCGCGTCGACGACCCCGTCGGTGGTCCGGATCAGCGTCCGCAGCCCCGACGGGTCGCGGTCGAGGTCCTCCATCAGCCCCGCCACCCGGTCGACGGCGGCCGGCGCGCGGTCGAGCGAGCGCTTCAGGCCCTCCTGGCCCTTGGCCGCGGTCGTGCCGCCCTCGTCGAGGAACTGCTTCAGGTCGCGGCGGACGCCGGCCGGGAAGCTGGCCACCAGCTGGTCGAGCTCGACCGGGACGTGGAAGTCGCGGGCCGGGAAGCTGCCGCCCTGCGGCAGCGGACGACCGCCGCGGGCGCGGGTCAGGGCCAGGTAGCGGTTGACGATCGAGATCGTCCCGCCCCAGCGGAGGTCGATCCGCGAGCCGGCCGCGATCGGCCACGCCTCGTCCTCGATCTGCAGCCGCAGCCGGACGGCGCGGCCGCCGCGGACCGGGTCGGCCGACGCGATCCGCCCGACCCGGCGGCCGGCGGCGCGGATCTCCTGGCCGGCGATCGCGTTGGTCGCGTCGGGGACGGTCACCCAGAGCGTGTTGCGCGGCTCGTCGCGGTCGAGCCGCAGCGCGACCAGCACGGCGAGCACCGCGAGCAGGAGGGCGCCGGTGGCGATCCGGCGGACGCGGCGGACGGGCACGCCTCAGCCGCCGATCGGCATCAGGAGCTCGGTGCCGTAGAAGAAGACCACCAGGAAGCCGGCGATCAGGTGGACGAGGACGAGGTTCGCGATCAGCGAGCGGGCGACCGAGTCGCCGACCGCGGCCGGGCCGCCGGTCGTTCGCAGCCCGTAGAAGCAGGCCACGACCGACGTCACCATCGCGATCGCGCCCTGGGTGATCAGCGAGTTGATCTGGACCTGGAGCGGCTGGACCGCCCAGTTGACCTGCAGGAACGCCTCCGACCCGATCCCCTGGAGCACGATCACGCCGACGAAGTAGGAGCCGGCCGTGGCCCCCAGCAGCGCGACCGTGCCGCCGATCGGGATGTAGAGCAGCACGGCCAGCAGCCGGGTGCCGACCACGTAGCGCATCGGGTCGACGCCGGTCGAGTCGAGGGCGTCGATCTCCTGCTGGATCTTCATCGCGCCCAGCTCGGCGACCATCCCGCAGCAGACCTTGGCGGTGAAGACGTAGCCGAACATCAGCGTCGCGCCGAGCAGCGGGTTGGCGAACCCGGTCGCCGCGCCGGTGAAGTCCGAGGCCCCGATCGAGCGCAGGAAGAAGAACGCGAAGTTGACGACGCTGATCCCGAGGAAGGCGCTGAGGAAGAACATCAGCACCGTCGTGCCGCGGATCAGGATCGCGGTCTGGCGCAGGATCTCCGACGTGTAGCGGAGCGTCCCCGGCAGCCCGACCATCGCTCGGCCGTAGAACTCGGTCAGCTCGCCCGCCTCGCGCAGGCCGGCGACGATCGCCCCCTCGCGCGGCGGCTCGGCCGCTGGTCGACTGGTCTCGCTCGTCGCCATCGGGTCAGCCGCGCAGGATCGCGGTCTCGGGGAAGATCGTCAGGTAGCCGAGGTTGAAGAGGCTGTTGATGATCCAGATGCCGAGGAAGCAGACGACCACCGTCTGGTTCACGGCCCGGCCGACGCCCTCGGCGCCGCCGTCGCAGGAGAGCCCCTTCTGGCAGCTGACGACGCCGACGAAGAAGCCGATCAGCAGGTACTTGACGATCGACGCGTAGAGGTCGAGCGGCAGCACGTTGAGCACCAGGTTGTCGGCGAAGACCTCGTCGGTCAGCCCCAGGTGGCCGGGCGCGACGGCGAAGTTGACCGCCTGGCTGACGAGCAGCGCGAGCATCCCGAGGATCGGCGCGCCGAGGGTCATCGCCACGACCCGCGGGACCACCAGCGAGCGGAAGCGGT
The DNA here is from genome assembly GCF_034096925.1 of Patulibacter defluvii. Classification (NCBI taxonomy): domain Bacteria; kingdom Bacillati; phylum Actinomycetota; class Thermoleophilia; order Solirubrobacterales; family Patulibacteraceae; genus Patulibacter; species Patulibacter defluvii. Next base: position 18,561 of record NZ_JAWZSQ010000018.1, on the reverse strand, counting down.
CGACGCCGAGCACGGCCAGCGCGTCCAGCTCCTCGCGGATCTTGCGGGCGCCGAGGTCGGCGGTGATCGCGCTGCCGGCGACCCCGGCGAAGATCATCGTGGTGATCCAGACGCAGACCTCGCGCGAGAAGGCGACCCACATGCCGCCGGCCTCGCGGTCGGTCGCCCCCAGCGAGCCGAGCAGGTTGCCGAAGACGATGATCGCGAACCCGATCATGAACGCCGAGACCGAGAGCGAGAGCGGGATCAGGCAGCGGCGGATCGCCCGCGAGCCCTCGCTGACCGCGTCGCGGATCCACGGGAACGGCGGCGTCAGCGCCAGCCGCACGGCGCGCACGCCGAGCGCGCCCATGTCGCCGGCCTCGCGGATCGCGCCGTAGGCCGAGCCCCCCGCGAAGGTGTCGACCAGGGCGGTCGCGACACGGCGGCGGGGGCGCCGGGCGGGGGTGACGTCGGGGCTCGACACAGCGCGAGCAGCCTCCCAGCTGGCCGCCGCCGGCGGTACGCCCGTTCGGGGGCTACGACACCCCCGGACGGGCGCTCTTTTCCGGTGGTGTTGGCGGCGTACGACGACGACTCCGGCGGGAGGCCGGAGTCGCAGGGAACATCGCTTGGAAACTGGGCTATCGACGGCGCTCCCGGCGTCCTGCCGGCCGCCTGCCGTCGCCGATCGACCGTCACCCGATCGACTGACCGGACGCGCTGTCGTTCCCGGCAGTTGACGGTGGGTCAGCGCCCGGCCGCGACCCGCCCCCGGACCCGCGAGCCGACGCCCTCGCCGCGGCGCTGCAGCCGCAGCAGCCGCTTGGCCGCCTGCTGGCCCGGGATCCCGCTGATGCCGCCGGTCGGATGGGTGCCGGCGCCGGTCAGGAAGAGCCCCGGAACCGGCGTGTCGTAGGACCCGAGGCCCGGGGCCGGGCGCAGCGGGCCGAACCGCAGCATGAACGGATCGACGTGGTAGACGTTGCCGTCGGGCACGTTGAACCGCTCGGCCAGGTCCGGCGCGCAGAACACGCGGCGGTCGATCTCCAGCCGGTCGAGGCCCTCGTAGTAATCGGCGGCGTCGGCCAGCACCCGGCGGCCGATCTCGTCGCGGACCGTCTCCCACGGCTGGTCCGGCTTCGACGGCACGATCCCCGACCAGAGCCAGAAGGTGTCCTGCCCGTCCGGGGCCTGGCTCGGGTCGATCGCCGACGGCGCGATCCCGATGAAGGGGATCCGCTGCGGCCAGCGGCCGGCGACGGCGTCGTCCCACGCCTCCAGGTGCTCCTCGTAGCTGTGCCAGCTGACGATCGGCCGCCGCAGGTCCAGCCCGTCCTCGCGCCACGCCTCGTGGCGCGGCAGCGACAGCCGACCGGAGACGGCGACGTCGATCTTCAGGTTCGCCGCGCCGGTGCTGGTGGTCGGGATCTGGGCCGCCCGCCGCTCCAGCCGCTCCGGCAGCGAGCCCGCCGGCAGCAGCTCGTTGAGCGTCTTCTTCGGGCTGCAGGACGCCATCACCGTCGCGGCGTCGATCTGCTCGCCGCTCTCCAGCCGGACGCCGGCGACGCCCCCGCCGCGGACGACGATCTCCGCCACCGGGGCCGAGGTCCGGACGCGGCCGCCGTGGTCCTCGAGGCAGGCGTGGAGCGCCCGCGGCAGCGCACCGCTGCCGCCCTCGAAGCGGCTCGACCCGGTCCGGTGGCAGATCCCCAGGTAGATCAGGGCCCAGCCGGTGCCGTCCTGGGTCATCCAGCAGAACGGCGGCATCGAGGCCATCGCCGCCCGCACCAGCGGGTGGTCGAACAGCTCCTCGATCAGCTCGCGGTGGCCGCCGGCGAAGAACCGGATCAGCGCGCCGACGTCCTTGCGGCGGCGGACCGCCACCGGCAGCTGGCGCAGCAGCACCCGCGGCTCGGGCCGGGTCGGGTGGCCGACCAGCAGCGGCAGCATCAGGTCGAGCGCCGAGTCGAGCAGGGCGGCGAACTCGAGGAACGCCGCGGCGTCGCGGCGCGAGAAGCGCTCCATCTCGGCGGCGGTCCGGCGCGGATCGCGCCAGAAGGCCAGCGACGCGCCCTCCGGCTCCAGGTGGACGTGGTACGGATCGGCGTCGAGCTGCGCGAAGCCGTAGCGGCGCAGGTCGAGGTCGGCCTCGATCGTCGTCGCCCGGAACAGCGAGGCCTGGATCCCGCCCTCGTTGTGGAGGTGCCCCGGCGCGCCGGGGAAGAGCGCGTTGGTGCCGAGCATCCCGCCGACCGTCGGCGAGGCCTCGAGCACCAGCACGTCGCGGCCGGCCTTCTGCAGGTAGCAGGCGGCGGTCAGGCCGTTGTGGCCGGCGCCGATCACGATCACGTCGGCGCGGTCGTGGCCGCTGATCTGGTGCATCTGGTTCCTCCTCGTTGCGGTCACGCCGCGACCGGCGCGGCGGCCCGGCGCGAACGGCCGTCGCTGACGTTGGCGCGCAGGGCGGCGGTGATCGGGCCCGCGCCGCCGCGCGGGTTGGTCGAGACCTCGAGGTCGCAGAAGCCGCGGCGGCCGTCGCGCTCGAGCGGGCAGATCGCGTCGACGACGGCGACGCCGTGGTGCTCGGAGAGCGTCGCGTCGATCGGCGCGCAGTCGATCGCGAACCGCTCGCCGTCAGGCATCGTCCAGACGGCCCGGCCGCCACGGTAGGTGGTGCCGTCGGGCTCGAAGGTGACGGTGATGTCGACCGCGTCGGCCCGGGTCACCGCCCCGTCGCGGACCAGGTACCCGAACTGGCGGACCGTGCCGTCGACCCCGTGCCAGGCGATCGAGCCGAACGACAGCTCGGGCCCGAAGGTGCCGGGGATCCAGCGGTGGTTCAGCAGCGTGTCCCAGCGGCGGGTGCCCCAGCTGTGGTCGCGGTGGCAGAGCCCGTCGACCTCGTAGGCCCTCTCCCCCAGCCGCACGTGGCCGACGATCCGGCCCGAGGTCTCGAAGTGGGCGCTGGCGAAGTCGTCGCTGACCGTCCCCGCGTCGGACGGGAAGAAGTCGGTCCGGGGGTAGAAGTCCTCGATCTCCAGCGCCAGCTCCAGCTCGTCGTCGACGGCCTCGATCCGGACCCGGCCGTCGAAGCGCTGGCGGTAGCGGCCCCCGAGCGCGCCGAAGCCGTCGGGCAGGCGGTCGCCGTCGGTCAGGCGCGTCGCCAGGTTGCGGCGGTAGCGCTGGCCGTCGGCGGTCACGAGGCCGAACCAGAGCGCGGCGATCCCGCCCGCGTGGTGCGGCTCGTGGCCGATCCGCATCGTCCCGCCGATCCCCGCGTCGTGGGCGTGCCAGGTGACGAAGACGCTGTCCTGCCACCACTCGTCGGACGGGTCGGGCCGCTGGCGCAGCTCCGACGCGTCCGGGTGCTGGACGAAGCCGCTCATCCGCGGTTCCCGATGAAGCTCTGGGCCTCGCCGGTCGGCGCCTCGAGCCCGATCAGCCGCGCCAGCAGCTGCGAGGCCGGGTTGTTCGTCCGCATCGGCGCGTCGGGCGGCAGCAGCCCGGCCGCGATCATCATGTTGCCGGCGCGGTGCATGATGCTCGCCAGCCGGGTCGCCGCCCAGACCTCGTAGAAGTCGATCTCGCGGACCTCGTGGCCGGTCAGCTCCTCGTAGCGGGCGATCACCTGCTCGCGGGTCGGCCAGCCCTCGGGGCGCGGCACCCCGATCCCCTCCGTGTGGTGACGCTGGAGGAACAGCCACCAGCCCAGCTCCAGCTCGCGCGGGCCGACGGTCACCATCTCCCAGTCGAGCACCGCGGCCGCCTCCAGGTCATCGCCGAAGAGGACGTTGCCGACCCGCGCGTCGCCCCAGTTGAGGACCGCCTCGCCCTCGTCGGCGGGCCGGTGCTCGGCGATCCAGCGGAAGGCGGCCTCGACCGTCGGGTTCTCGTCGCCGGCGCGGGCCCAGTCGAAGGTCGCCCGCCACTGCGCGATGTCGTGGTCGAGGGCGCTGACGCCGGCCGCCGGGGCCAGGTCGCCGAGGCCGATCGCCCGCCAGTCGACGGCGTGGATCGCCGCCAGTGCCCGCAGCGCGTTGTCGTGCAGCCGGCCGCGCTGCTCCGGCGCCAGGTCGAGCACCCAGCCGCTGGCGGTGAAGGGCGGGTCGTCCGAGGGCACCCGGCCGTCGACCCGCGACATCACCAGGAAGGCGGCGCCGAGCACCGACGGGTCCTCCTCCAGCCACCAGACGCGCGGCACCGGCACGCCCGGCTGCTCGCCGAGCGCCCGCAGGATCCGGAACTCCTTGGCCAGGTCGTAGGTCCGGAAGACGCCCTCGCCGGCCGGCGCCACGCGAGCCACGAACCGCTGCTGGTGGCGCTCGCCGGCGACGGTCCAGCCGGCGTCGAAGAGGATCGTCTCGTTCGACAGGCCGCTCGACTGCGGCACGACGAGGTCGGTCACCTCGATCTCGCCGGCGTCGGGCAGCACGCGGCCGAGCCAGGCGGTCAGCTGCTCGGCGGCGACCGCCGGATCGGTGGTGTTGGACAGGGCCATGGTCTCTCGCTCCTCGTGGGGTGGGTCAGGACGCCGCGCCGACCGCGACGGGGGACGGCTCGCCGGCGGCGGCGCGAGCGGCCGCCGGCTGCTCGTCGGGGACGCCGAAGATCGCGGCCTTGATCAGCCCCAGCTTGGAGCTGATCGTCACCTCCTCCTCGGGCCGGGCGACGACGAACGACAGGATCCAGACGGCGGTCAGGGCGAGCCCGAGCGACACCAGCCAGGCCAGGTGGGTGACGACCATCGACGCGTCCCAGTTGAGCGTCGTCCAGATCGGCCAGGCCAGCGCGCCGTTGGCCATCCCGTCGGCCATCGGGATCATCGGGATCACCAGCGCGATCCGCCAGCCGGGCAGGTGCGGCTTCAGCCGGTAGATCAGCGCGCCGGCGATCAGCGGCATCAGCGGGTTGACGCAGACCCACCAGAGCGGCAGGCCCCAGAAGTTCAGCGGCTGCGGCCCGTAGTACTCGTAGGCCCCCATCAGCACGCCGGGGCTCTCGAGGAAGATGTTGATGCAGACGTCCATCAGGTAGAGCCCGAAGAGCCCCTTCCGCGAGACGCCGGTCGAGTAGATCCGGTAGGCCAGGTAGGCCAGGCCGCCGACGTACCAGATGTAGACGAAGTTGATGAACAGCGGGAAGTCGCGGCCCATCGAGTAGAAGGTCGTCGTCGACGCGCCCTCGCGGATGTAGACCAGGCCGAGGACGTCGACGATCGGCTCGAAGAGGCAGGCGATGCCGCCGCCGATCAGGCACATCAGCAGCAGCGGCCCGCGTCCGGTCAGCAGGTGGCGGACGGCGAAGAAGACGCCGATCGCCACCGGGATGCCGAGGAAGATCGTGAAGATGACCTCCGGCGTGTAGGGCATCTCCGTGCTCGGGTGCTGGGGAACGGCGGCGGCGGCGAGCACGCTGGTGGCGGGCAGGGTCACGGGGTCCTCCGGGCTGGCGGGGACGAGGCGCGCCGTGGGCATACGCTCTCGTTCGCGGGCGCTCCTCCGGCGCTCGCTGCCGGCACCCTAGCCGATTAATGAAAGAACTTTCAAGAGTGAGGTATCTTTCACTGTGATGGCACGCGCAGCGACCGACCCCGACGACCCGGCGACGCCGGGCAAGCCGACGTCCCGCAGCGACCGGCGGCGCGAGCGGACCCGCGGCCGGCTGGTGGTGGCCGGCCGCGAGCTGATCGCTGAGAAGGGCGTGGCCGGCCTCCGGATCAGCGAGATCACCGAGGCCGCCGACGTCGCCCTCGGGTCGTTCTACAACCACTTCAAGTCGAAGGAGGAGCTGGTCGAGGCGATCGTCTCGGAGAGCCTCGAGGCGCTCGCCGCGGCGGTCGTCGACGAGGCGCCGGCCGACGCCGACCCGGCGATCCTGGTCAGCGTCGCCAACCGCCGCTTCGTACGGCTGGCCTACGACGACCCGGAGTTCGCGCGGCTGCTGGTCAACCTCAGCCACGCCGACGCGCTGTTCGCCGCCGCCACCCACCCCTTCGGCCGGATCGCGCTCGACCGCGGCGTCGCCAGCGGCCGCTTCGAGATCAGCGACGTCGACGTCACCCTGACCGTGCTCGTGGGCGGCGCGCTGACCCTGATGCGGTCGTTGCTGGAGGGCCACCACGGCCCCGACGCCGACCGCCCGCACGCCGAGACGGTGCTGCGGGCGATCGGCGTCCCGACCGACGAAGCCCGCGAGATCAGCCGCCGCCCGCTCGCCCCGATGCCGTCGGAGGGCTGAGCCGGGCCGGGCCGCGCGCGCCGGGCGGGCCCGCTCAGGCCGCGACGGGGCGGAAGCGGCGCTTCATCGCCCGCTGGTAGCGGTCGGCCCACAGCTCCTGGTAGGTGCAGTGGGCGATCCGGCCCTGGTCGTCCTCCCAGCGGTAGACGCTGTCGTGGAACGAGGCGTTGGGCCAGGCCGGCAGGGTCGCGGCGGCGATCGCCTCGCCGCTGAAGCGGTACTCGGCGCCCTGCTCGTCGCGGGCCTCGACCAGCTGCCGCATCGCCATGAAGGACTCGGGGTGGTACTCCAGCACCTCGCGGCGGACGTGGGTGATCTCGCGGACCTCGCCGTCGAGGACCACCCAGGCGAAGTGGTGGGTCGGCGCGCCGTCGGGGATCTGGAAGTGGCCGGCCCAGGCCGGGTCGGCGTCGGGCGACTCGAAGCTGATCTGGTTGAAGATCAGGTCCTCGCCGAAGCACATCGGCGACCAGCCGACCGGCGGGATCGGCGCCTGGCCGCCCTGGACCTCGGTCCGGACCTGGCTCCAGGAGCGGTCGCGCGGGTAGTACGAGTCGACGGCGAACCGCTCGCCGTCCAGCACCAGCTCGCCGACGCAGTGCATGAACTGCTCCGAGCCGCCCGGCTCGAGCTTGGTGCTCGCGTGGTGCGCCTCCTCCCCCGGCACCACGTGGCCGCGCGCGAGCAGCGGCGAGACCGCCGTCTGGGTGACGTCGATCGAGGTCCGGCCGTCGGCGCTGGCGTAGGTCACGCGGGCCTGGCGACCGGGCTCCAGGAACGCGATCCGGAGGCCGTTGGCGGTCGTGATCGTCGTCCCGTCGACCTCCGGCCACGGCATCGTCATCTGGTAGTCGAGGAAGTCGATGTCGATCGGGGCCACGTTGTCGGTGCCGCGGAACAGGCAGACCCCGCCCTGGCTGAGCGGGAACGCGGGCTGGTAGCGGACGTAGAGGAAGGCCCCGATCCGCGCCTCCGGCACGGCGAAGCCGAAGTAGTGGGTGTGGATCGTGTGCGGATCCCAGACCGCGTCGCCGGCCGGTCGCGGCAGCAGCAGGTCGGTCTCGGGCGGCTGGATCGCGTGCGGCACGGCTCTCTCCTCGTCTCCGAGCGGCGGCGCCGTCGTCGGCGTCCCCACCCACAATCATCGTGTCCGGACAGACTGTATAGAGCGCCCCGGGCCGGGGCAAGCCGACTCGCTGTACGCAGCTCGCATACCAAACTGTACGCGGATTGCGAACAGGATTGCTCCGGGTTTGCGTACAATCGGGGACGGTGAATCCGTTCCACTACCAGCGACCGCTCGACCCGGCGCGCCTGATCGACCGTCGCGAGGAGCTGGACGCGCTCCAGCGGGCCGCCGCCGACCGGATCGCGGTGCGGCTGGCGTCGCCGCGCCGGTTCGGCAAGACGACGCTGCTCGGCGCCCACCTGCAGGCGATGCGCGACGCCGGCCACCACGCCTGCCTGATCGACCTCGACCGGGTCGCGACCGTCGCCGACGTCGCCGACCGGATCGTCGACGGGCTCCGCCAGCTGCCAGGCGTCGGTCCCGGCCTGCTCGAGGGCCGGCTGGCACGGCTGGGGCTGACGGTCGGGCCCGGCGGGCTGCAGCTGCAGGTGGCGCCGCGCGCCGCCCGCGGCGCCCCCGGTCCCGACGAGAGCCGGGCCGCGATCCGCGACCTGCTGGAGCTGCCCGCCGAGCTGGCCGCGCAGGGCGACCTGGTGGTGGTCGCGATCGACGAGTTCCAGGACCTGCTGACCGCCGACGACCGGCTCGACGGGCTGCTCCGCTCGGTCGTCCAGCACCAGCGGGAGCGCGTGGCCTACGTCTTCGCCGGCAGCTCGCCCTCGATGATGCGGGTCCTGTTCGCCGACCGCCAGCGGCCGTTCTTCGGCCAGGCCCGGCCGCTCGACCTGCCGCCGCTGCCGACCGAGGAGACCACCCGCGAGGTGCTGGCGCTGCTGCCCGACCCCGCCGCTCCCGGGGTCGCCGACGCGACCGCGCGGATCGTCGCCGCCGCCGGCGGCCATCCCCAGCGGACGATGCTGCTGGCCCACCACCTCTACGACCGGCTCGACCGCGGCGCGCCGGCGGCCGCGGCCGCGGAGCAGGCGGTGGCGACCGCGCGCGACGAGGTCTCCGACGTCTGCGACGCGATCTGGCGCTCGCTCGACCGCGGCGAGCGGGTGATCTGCGCGGCGCTCGCCGACGGGGTCCCGCCGACCTCGACGGTGCTCGCCGCCGAGCACGGGATCCCGCGGTCGACGCTGCAACGGGCGGTCGAGCGGCTGCTCGACGACGGCCAGCACGTCGGCCGTCGCGACGGCGGTCCCCCGCAGCTGCTCGATCCGCTGTTCGCCAGCTGGATCCGCCACCGCTGACGGCCCGCTCAGCCTGGCTCAGCCGTCGACCGCGGCCGCCCAGCGCGCGGTGTCGGTCAGCTGGACCAGCTCGACCAGCCGCCCGCCGCGGGCGCTCCAGAGGTGCGCGAACGCGGCCTCGACCCGCCCACCGCTGGTCCGGTGGCGACCGCGGTAGGCGCCCAGCACCAGCAGCCGACCGTCGGCGCAGGCGATCCACTGCTCGGGCTCGGCGCGTACGGCGAACGCCCGCCCGACCGCCCACCAGCCGTCCTCGATCATCGCCCGCGCGCCGTCGCGGACGCCGCCGAGGCCGAGCGGCATCCCCTCGGCCAGCCGCCCGACGAAGGCCGGGTCGAGCAGCGCCAGCAGCGTCGCCTCGTCGCCGGTCCCCAGGGCCGGGTAGGCGCGGCGGACCAGCGCCTCGACGGTCGGCTCAGCGGCCACGGAACCGCGGCCGCTCGCGGGCGACGAAGGCGCGGACGCCGGCCCGGGCGTCCTCGGTCGTGGCGACCTCGCGCATCGCGCGGTGCTCCTCGGCCAGCCGCTCGCGGACGCCGACGTCGCCGCTCTCGCGCAGCAGCCGGCGGATCCGGCCGAGCGCCACCGTCGGCCCGTCGGCCAGCCGCCGGGCGGTCGCCGCCGCCTCCTCGGCCAGCGCCGCGGCCGCCACCACGCGGGTCACCAGCCCCCACTCGCGGGCCTCCTGGGCGCCGAGCACGCGGCCCTCGATCAGCAGCTCCTGGGCCCGCCGCAGCCCGACCAGCCGCGGCAGCCACCAGGAGCTGTTGCCGTCGCCGGTCAGACCCAGCCGGTCGAAGCCGGTCGCCAGCTTCAGGTCGTCGGCGGCCACCACCACGTCGGCCACCCACAGCAGCCCGAGCCCGCCCCCGGCCGCGCCACCCTGGACCGCGCAGACCACCGGCAGGTCCAGCTCGCCGAGCTCGCCGAGCGCGGCGTGGAAGCCGCCGATCATCGCGTCGAGGGTCGCGGCCAGGTCGTCGGCGCGGGGCGCGATGTGGTCGAGGTCGCCGCCGACGGTGAACGCCGGCCCCTCGGCCTCGATCAGCAGCGCCCGCAGGCCGTCGGCGGTCCGCAGCGTCGCGACCGCCGCCGCCAGCTCGTCGACGAACCGCTGGTCGATCGCGTTGCGGCGCTGGGGCGCGATCAGCCGCAGCCGCGCCAGGTCGCCCTCGCGGACGACGGCCACGCGGGTCGGGGTCTCGGTCTCCGTCATCGTCGGTTCACGCTACAGGTCGTCCACACATGATGTCCACGACCGCTCGATCTTCTAGTCTCGCGCGATGGGTGCGCGCGGGGGGATCGGGCTCGGACGACCACGGCGGCTGGCCGCGATCGCGATCGCGGTGCTGGCGGTCGCGGTCGGGCTCGGGGCGGGCGCCAGTGCCGCGCCGGCGGCGGCGGCCGACGTCGCCTGGCTCTGCCGCCCCGACCGCTCCCCCGACCCCTGCCGCGAGCCGCTGACGACCACGATCCAGGAGCCGGACGGCGGCACCCGCGTGGTCGACCCGCCGCTGCCCGCCAACCCGCCGATCGACTGCTTCTACGTCTACCCGACGGTCAGCAACCAGCTGACGCCGCTGGCCACCGCCACCCGCGAGCCCGAGGTCGACGCGATCGCCCGGCTCCAGGCCCAGCGCTTCTCCTCGGTCTGCCGGGTCTTCGCCCCGCTCTACCGGCAGGCGACGATCCTCAGCATCTTCGCCAGCCCGATCACCCGCCCCGACCGCGAGCTGGGCTACGGCGACGTGCGGGCCGCCTGGCGGCAGTACCTGGCGCGGGACAACCACGGCCGCGGCGTAGTCCTGATCGGGCACTCGCAGGGGACCGGCGTGCTGCGGCGACTGATCCACGACGAGATCGACCCGGTCCCCGCGGTGCGGTCGAAGCTGGTCTCGGCGATCCTGCTCGGCGGCAACGTCCTGACCCGCCGCGGCAGCGACCGCGGCGGCGACTTCCAGCGGATCCCGATCTGCACCCGCGACGGCCAGGCGGGCTGCGTGATCGCCTACTCGATCTTCAACGCCCCGCCGCCGGACGGCAGCGCCTTCGGCCGCGCGCCGAGCGGCGAGGACCGGATCTCCGGCCTTCCCGGCGGGGCCGAGTACGAGGTCGCCTGCACCAACCCGGCCTCGCTCGGGGCCAACGCCGACCGCCCGTTCGAGACCCTGATGCCGACCGCCCAGTACCCGCTGGGCCTGATCGCGCTCGACCTGGTGGCGCTCTACCTGGGCGGCCGGCCGCCGAGCGCGCCGACGCCGTGGGTCCAGCCGGCCGACCGCTACCGCGGGCGCTGCGAGCGGGTCGGCGGCGCCCACGTGCTGATGATCCGGTCGATCGGCAGCGCCCCGCACCTGAACCCGGCGCCGGAGCCGGGCTGGGGCCTGCACATCGTCGACGGCAACCTGCCGCTCGGCGACCTGGTGCGGGCGGTCGCCGCCCAGACCCGCACCTACCTGGCCCCCGCGGCCGCCCCGCCCGCCGCCGCCCCGGCGCCGGTCCGGGTCGGGCTGCGGCTGCGCTACCGCCGCGCCCGCGACGCGCGCGACCGCCGCTGCGCCCGGCCGCCGCTGCGGGCCACGCTGACCGGCGGCGACCGCAGGCTCGTCCGGCGGGCCGCCTTCCGGGTCGACCGGCGGGCCGCCGGAGAGGACCGCCGGGCGCCGTTCGCCGCCGCCGTCGCCCGCGACCGGCTGCGGCCCGGGCGGGTCGCGCGGGTCGACGTGCGGGTGACGCTGGCCGACGGCCGCGCCCGCCGGGTCGGGCGCAGCGTGCGGATCTGCGGCTGACCCGCGGCTCAGGTGAAGTCGGCGATCCGGTCGCAGTCGCGCAGCGGCCGGGCGTTCTCCGTCGGGCGGCCGAGGCGGGCGCTGACCCGCGCCCCGCCGTCCTCCGCGCAGCTGGCCAGCGAGCCGTGGTAGTGCTCGGCGAACAGCTGCGAGACCAGCTCGCCGCGCGACGAGACGCCGACCTTCTCGAAGACCGCCTTCAGGTGGTCGCGGACGGTGTGCGGGGAGAGGTACAGCTCGGCCCCGATCTCGTCGGTCTTGAGGCCGCGGGCGACCAGCCGGGTGACGTCGACCTCGCGCGCGGTCAGCCCGTAGGCCTCGACGATCACCGGCGCCACCTGCGAGGCCTTCGCCGGCTCGATCACCATCGCCACCTGGCCGCCGGCGCCGAGCGGCGAGGCGTGGGCCATCAACCACATCCCGCTGCGGGTCCGCAGCCGCGCCTGGCGGGCCGCGGCCGGCTGGGCCGGGTCGCCGGCGGTCAGGCTCAGCGCGAAGACCTCGATCGGGACCGGCAGCCCCGACGCGCCGCCGCACCAGTCGCCCTCGCGCAGCTCGGCCAGCCACGCCTCGGCCTCGGAGGTGCAGGAGACGACCGTCCCGCGCTCGTCGAGGATCAGGATCCCGGGACCGCGGCCGACGCCGTGCTCGGCCGGCTCGGCGACCATCGCCGTCCGCAGCCCGCGGCCGATCATCGGCGCCACCCGCTCCAGCAGCTCGCGGTGCTCGGGGGCGAACGGCCGCGCCCCGCTGTGGCGGTTCAGCTGCAGCACGCCCCAGGTCCGGCCGCCGTCGTGGAAGGCCACGCGCAGCTCGGCGTCGAGGTCGGAGATCCCGTGGAAGGCCCGCCAGCGCGCGCTCCGCTGGACCCGGCCGCCGGTCGCCTCGTGGAGGTCGGCGGCGGGCCGGGCGGGCGTCAGGTCGGCGAACTTGTTGTAGTCGGGGACGAAGAACTCGTGGTCCCAGAAGGGCGCGCAGATGCTCGACGCCATCCCGTCGACGACGCCGGCGCCCATGCAGAGGCCGGTCTCCGGATCGGTCGCCCCGGCGAAGAACGCCTCCGCCCCGAGGGTCGGCACGATCCGCGCCACGACCTCCTCCAGCAGCGCCTGCGCGCCGAGCCCGCTGTCGCAGATCCGCTCGATCGCGGCCAGCGTCCCCACTCCCCCTGATCGTCCCATGGCTGCAAGGTAGGGCTTGGAGGGGAGTCCGCCTACCCCAAGATCGTGGGGGGCACCCCAAGGTTGGGGCCGTTCCCACCCCACCCCACGATCGAGGGGTCCTGGGGGTGCGCGACGACCCCGGGGCGTGGGATGGGCGGCGAGGGCCGGCTGCCGCACAGTGCTGGCCATGAGCACGCCCCTCCTCCCGACCACGCCGTCGCCCCTGATCGTCCGGCCCGACGACGAGGCCTACGACACCGCCCGCCGGGCCTGGAACCTGGCGGTCGACCAACGGCCCGCGGCCGTCTGCGTGGCGACCTCGGTCGCCGACGTCCAGGCCGCCGTCCGCTACGCCCGCGCCCACGGCCTGCGGATCGCTGCCCAGGCGACCGGCCACCTGGCCGCCGCGCTCGGGTCGCTCGACCGCACGCTGCTGCTGCGGACCGCGCTCCACGACGGCGAGGTCGCGGTCGACCCGATCGCGCGGCGGGTCCGGATCCAGGCCGGCGCGCTCTGGGGCGAGGTCGCCGAGGCCTGCGCGCCGCACGGGCTGACGGTCCTGCACGGGTCCTCGCCGACGGTCGGCGTGATCGGCTACCTGCTCGGCGGCGGGCTCAGCTTCTACGCCCGCGAGCACGGCCTGGCCGTCAACCACGTGACCGCGTTCGAGGTCGTGACCGCCGACGGCGCCGCCCGCCGGGTCGACGCCGGCAGCGACCCCGACCTGTTCTGGGCCCTGCGCGGCGGGGGCGGCGGGTTCGCGATCGTGACCGCGGTCGAGCTGACCGCGCTGCCGATCGCCGAGGTCTTCGGCGGGGCGCTGTTCTTCCCGGTCGACGCCGCCCCGGCGGTCGTGCGGGCCTGGCACGAGTGGACCCGCGAGGCCCCGCGCAGCGTCACCACCTCGCTGCGGATCCTCTGCCTGCCGCCGCTCGACGAGGTGCCGCCGCCGCTGCGCGCGACCCCGGTGGTCTGCGTCGACGGCGTGGCGCTGGAGGCGGCCGACGGCCAGGCGCTGGTCGAGCGGCTGCTGGCCGCCGCGACGCCGCTGCTCGGCGGCTGGCAGACGATGCCGTCGCTGGCCGTGCTGCGGCTGCACGGCGACCCCGAGCCCCCGACCCCGGGCGTCAGCGACGCGATCCTGCTCGACGAGCTGGACGACGCCGCGATCGACGCCTTCCTGGCGCTGGCCGGGGCCGGATCGGGCTCGCCGCTGCTGGCCGCCGAGCTGCGGCAGCTGGGCGGCGCGCTGGCCGAGGCCCCGGCCGGCGCCGGCGTCCGCGGGGCGCTGGAAGGCCGCTTCCTGCTCTTCGGCGTCGGGGTGCCGATGGGCCCGGGCGACGGCGACGCGATCGCCGCCCACCTGCGGCGGATGCAGCAGGAGCTGGGCGCCTGGGCGACCGGCACCCGCTTCTCCAGCTTCTCCGAGGCCCCCGCGACGGCGCTCGACGCCTGCGTGCCGGCCGCCGCGGTCGCGCGGCTGCGCGAGATCCGCGCGACCGTCGACGGCGATCGCCTGCTGGCCGGCGCCCATCCGCTGTCGGAGGCCTGAGCGAGCCGACGCCACGCGATCGTCACCGAGGCGGCCGACGGGGGGCTTAGGCTCTGCGCATGCGCGACGTCGCCGTCCCGTCGACCGTCCTCGTCACCGGCGGGGCGGGCTTCATCGGCTCGCACGTGGTCGACCGGCTGGCCGCCGCCGGACACCGTCCGCGGCTGCTCGACGCGCGGCCCTCGCCGTGGCACGACCCCGACGCCGTCGAGACGGTGATCGGGGACGTGCGCTCGGTCGACGACGTGGTCGCCGCCGCCGAGGGCTGCGCGGCGATCTGCCACCTGGCCGCCGCGGCCGACGTCAACGACGTGCTGGAGCGGCCGCACTGGGCGACCGAGCTGAACGGCATCGGCACCCTCAGCGTGCTCGAGGCCGCCCGCCGGCTGCAGACGCCGCGGGTGGTCTACGCGTCGACGGTCTGGGTCTACTCCGACGTCGACGCCGAGGAGGTCGACGAGGACGCCCCGCTGCAGCTGCCGGCGCACCTGTACACCGCCGGCAAGCTCTCGGGCGAGCTCTACTGCCGCTCCTACGCCGAGCTCTACGGGGTGGTCTCGACGGTGCTGCGGTTCGGGATCCCCTACGGCCCGCGGGCGCGGCCGGCGGCGGTGATCCCGAGCTTCGTCGACCGTGCTCGCCGCGGCGAGCCGCTGACGATCGCCGGCGGCGGCGAGCAGGAGCGGTCGTTCGTCTACGTCGAGGACCTGGCCGACGGCGTCGTCCGCGCGCTGGCCCCGGCCGCCGCCGGCCGCACCTACAACCTCGGCAGCGACGAGACGACGACGATCCGCGCGCTGGCCGAGGTGGTCCGCGACGTGGTCGCCCCGGTCGAGATCGTCCACCGCGAGGGCCGCGCCGGCGACCTGCGGGGCGCGACGATCCGCAACGACCGGGCGGCGGCCGAGCTGGGCTGGCGGGCGGCGACCCCGCTCCGCGAGGGCGTCCGCCGTTACGCCGAGTGGGTGGCCGAGGAGGAGCGGCGGGCGGCCACCGCCGCGGCATCGGAGCCGGAGGCGGTCGTGGCGGCGGAGGCGACGAGCACGGAGCCCGCGTCGGAGCCGGCGGCGACGGTGGCCAGCCGACCGGGGCGCCCGCGACGGGCGGTGGCGCGGGTGGCCGCGATCGCCCGCGATCCGCTGACGATCGGGCTGGTCTCGCTGATCGCGATCGTCTCGACGCTGCTGCCGGCGGTGACCGCCACCCACGGCCGCGCCGACGCGCTCGGGGTGATGACGCTGGCGCTGGTGCTGGTGCTGCCGCTGTGGGCGATCGCCGCCGGCGACTGGCCGGAGGCGCTGCGGCGGGCCCAGCGGACGCTGGCCGCCAGCCTCGGCGTGCTCGGCGTGGTGCTCTCGACCTCGCTGACGCCCGAGCAGCTGGCCGACGTCGGCCGCAGCCGCGCGACGACGGTCACGCTGGTGCTGCTGCTGGCCGTTGCCGTCGTCCGCGGGGTCCGCGCCCGCGCCCGCGCCGAGCAGACCCGCGCCTGAGCCGGCCGGCGGCCGGCCGCGCGCGCCGGCGAACTGGCGTCATCTGGCCCCTGCGGTCGCGAAGCGGTGGCGATCCGCCCCGGATAGCGGAGTCGATCGGCGCCAGTTCGGGCGGGGGCGCTAGCCGGCGGCGACCCGCATCGCGACGGTGCGGTCGCGGCGGACCGGCAGCGACCAGCGCAGCCGCCGCAGCTCGGCGTGCGAGGAGGAGGGTGCGGCCAGCGGCTCCAGCGGGGCGACCGTCGCGCCGGCCGGGACGGTGATCCGGCCGGTCGGCCAGCGGGCGCCGGTCGCCTGTCCGCGAGCGTCGCCGGGCACGTCGAGCGCGCCCCGCAGCTTCCACCCGCGGCGGGCGGCGATCGTCACCGTCACGCCGCCGCCGGAGGGACGGAGGCCGACGTCGAGCCGCGGGCGCTGGCGGCCGCAGCGCCACCGTCCCCGCAGCGACAGCCGCGCGCCGCCGACCACCCGCACGGCGGTGATCGAGGGCTCGCAGGCGCGTCCCTCCACCACCGGCACCGGCATCGCCGGCAGCGACTCGCCGGTCGGCGGCGGCGCGGGCAGCACGCTGCGCCAGCGGCCACGGCCGTCGCGGACCTGGAGCACGTTCAGGCCGACCCGGTAGCGGGGATCGCGGGCGAACCGCCGCAGGTCGGTGGTGCGGGTGGCGACGCCGATCCAGACCCGGTCGCGGCGCAGCGCCACCACCCCGCTTCCGCGGCGGTCGATCAGGACCCCGTCGCGGCGAGCGGAGGCGGCCTCGCCGTTGCGCGGGACGATGATCCGGTCGAGCAGGTCGGCGGCCTCCTCCAGCAGCAGCAGGGTCAGGCCGTTGTAGACCGCCAGCCCGGCGTAGGCGTCGATCCCGGCGTAGGTCAGCCGCTGGCGGAGGGCCGGCACGACGGCGATCACGCCGCTGCCCGGAACCCGGCCGTGGCGCTCCAGCAGCCGCTGCCAGGTCTGGGCCAGGACCCCGCCGGCGCGGCTGGAGGAGAGGAAGCCGGAGTACAGCTCGCCGGCCGCCCCGCGCAGCGCCGCCGCCAACGCGAACGACTCGTCGAACGAGCGGCCGTACCAGGCGACCTGGCCGTCGGGGGCGGTCATCGCGCCCAGCAGCTCGGCCATCTCGTCGACCAGGGTCCAGTTCTTGGCCGGGAACAGGTCGGGGTCGTCCTCGCGCACGTGCTGGAGCTGGACCAGCGAGAAGGCGTGGTAGGCGAGCGGCTCGTCGCCGGGGTCGGAGAGCACCTGGACCGGGCCGTTGGTCCAGTTCGAGGTGCCGGCGGCCGGCGCCGAGTGGCGCATCCGCTCGCCCAGCAACTCGCGCGCGTCGCGCTTGACCTCGGCGCCGCGGGCGATCAGCGAGCCCGGCTTGCCCGGCAGCCCCAGGTGCAGCAGCGCCAGCTTCGCCTGGGCGTCGATCAGCGTCCAGTTGGTGACGCACGGCTGCGGCGGCACGCAGCGGCCGATCGTCCCGGTCAGACCGGAGAGGAAGTCGACCAGCCGCGCCCGCGCCGGCAGCCACTCGGCGTCGCCGGCGAGGTTGCGGTCGGCCCACGCGAACGCCTCGGTCAGCGCCCAGAGCGTGAAGGGGTTGGTGACGGTGGTGTTGGCCGGGTAGAGCAGCGCCCGCAGGCCGGCCAGCTTCGCCGCCCGGTCGCCGGTGCGGGCGTAGCGGCGCAGCATCGCGTAGCCCAGCATCTCGTTGCCGTAGGCCGCGGTCCGCGGCTGCGGGGCGGGATCGGCGACCTCGCCGCCGGGCCCGACCTGCGGCACCCAGGCGGCGGCGATCTCGTCGCTGTAGGCGCGGATGTCGGCCGCCGAGGGCACCGGCAGCGCGTCGGCGGCCGGCGCCGCGGCCAGCGGCAGCGCGAGCGCGGCGGCGACCGCCAGCGCCCGTGATCGGGTCCGACCCCCTGCTCCCCACGCCCTCACCGGCGGAGATCTTGCCAGGCCCACCGCGTGCGACGCGCCGCCCGCCCCGGCTAGCCGGCCGCTGCGACGTTCCGGTCGCTGGGGGACCGGAACGTCGCAGCCGCCGGCTGGGCGGCGCGGGCGGGGCCGCCGCGGTCAGACGAGCAGCGCGAGCGGCTCCTCCAGCAGCTCGCGGAGCCGGGCCAGGAACCGCGCCGCGTCGGCGCCGTAGACGATCCGGTGGTCGCAGGTCAGGGTCAGCCGCAGCCGGTGACCGGGGACCAGCGCGCCGTCGCGGACGACCGGCACCTGCTCGAGCGCGCCGACGGCCAGGATCGCCGCCTGCGGCAGGTTCAGGACCGCGGTGAAGTCGCTGACGCCGAACATCCCCAGGTTCGAGACCGTGAAGGTGCCGCCGGCCAGGTCGTCGGGGGCGATCGTGCCGCCGCGGACCGCCTCGATCAGCGCCCGGCCGCGGGCCGCGACGTCGCGCAGCGAGAGCCGGTCGGCGTCGAAGACGGTCGGCACCAGCAGGCCGTCGCCGGCCGCCACCGCGACCCCGACGTTGACCCGCTCGTGGAGCGCGAAGCCCTCCTCGCGGAAGCTGCCGTTGACCCGCGGGTGGTCGCGCAGGGCCAGCGCCGCCGCCTTCACCACCATGTCGTTGTAGGACGGCACCGGCTCGCCCTCGGCGGCCATCCGCTTCAGCCGCGCGCGGAGGGCGACGCACTCGCCCATGTCGATCTCGCTCGAGACGGTGAACTCGGGGACGGTCGACTTCGCCTCCTGCATCCGCCGGGCCACGACCTGCTGGCTGCGGCTGAGCGGCTCGACCGTCACCTGGCCCGTGCCGCCCGCGGCGCGGCCGAGTGGCGACGTCGCCGCCGGCGCCGGAGCGGCCGCGACGGGCGCGGTCGGGGTGGCCTCCGCCCCGGCCTCGATCGCCGCCGGCATGGCCGGGGTCCTGCGGACCGACGACGCGCTCGTCTCGACCCACCGCAACCACGCCCACGGGCTGGTCAAGGGCACCGACCCGCGGGCGCTGCTGG
>NZ_JAWZSQ010000017.1:0-118993 GCF_034096925.1 Patulibacter defluvii | reverse complement strand
GGCCTTCATCGTCTCGACCACCTCGGCGAAGCTCTCGCCGAGCCCGACCATCAGCCCCGACTTGGTCGAGAGCGCGTCGCCGCCCATCGCCTTGGCGTTCTTCAGCACCCGCGCCCGCGTCGCTCTGCCGCCCGCTCGCCGCCGGCGCAGGGGTCGGCGTCGGTGCCGGCGTGGCCGCCGGTCCCCCCGAGACCCGCACGATCGGCGCGCCCAGATCGGGAAGCGGCACCTGATCGATCGGCGTTCCCGGCGGCACGTCGACGGTCACCTGCACCACCCGGCCCCCGGCCAGGGTCACCGTCAGCGTCCGCGACTCGGCCGACGCGCCCGCCACGGCCCCGAACGCCGCCGCTACCGCTCCCGCCGCCGACAGCCCCACCAACGCCTTGCGCGCCATCACCCGTTCCTCGCCATCGCCGACTCTCCCGTGGCCACCGTACGCGCGGCCGTCGCGCCGGCGCATCCGCCCGATGGGGCGTTGCCCTCCCCCGTTGGGACGAGTCGCCGCATCAGGTCGTCGGCGCCAGGTTGACGAGCACCACGCCGATCACGATCAGCCCGAGCCCGAAGAGCTTTGGCGGCGACGCGCTCTCGCCGAGCAGCGCGATCCCGATCCCCGCGACGAGGGCCGTGCCGACGCCCGACCAGAGGGCGTAGATCAGGCTCACCTCGAGTCGCTGGACCAGGTAGGCCAGGATCCCGAACGCCGTCGCGTAGCCGGCGACGCAGCCGAGGATCGCCACCACGTCGCCGGTTCCCGCGGCGCGCAGGAACGACGTCGCGGCCACCTCGGCACCGATCGTCACGGCGAGCAGCAGCCAGGTCATCGGGAGGTCCCGGTCATCGAGCGGATCGGCGCTGGACGGACGGCGACGGCGCGAGAACCGACGCCGGGCACGGCACGCGGAGATCGCCCCGGCGTCGGTCGTCGCTCGCGGCGGGCCTCGGCCCGCCGCCGTCGGCCGAGTCAGTCCATCCCGAGGGGGCCCTCGGTCCGACGGTTGAGGAACTGGCGGACGAACGGGTTCTCGGACGCGAACATCTCGTCGCGCCCGCCCGCCTGGACGATCCGGCCCTTCCAGAGCACGCTGATGTACTGGCCGATCTGGTGCAGCGACGCGATGTCGTGCGTCACCACCACGTAGGTCCCGCCGTGCTGCGCGTGCATCTTCACGATCAGGTCGCAGAGCAGCGCGGTCCGGACCGGGTCGAGGCCGGAGTCCGGCTCGTCGAAGACGACGATCTCCGGCTCGGTGACCAGCGCCCGGGCGAAGCCGGCGCGCTTGCGCATGCCGCCCGACAGCTCGCTCGGCATCAGCTCGCCGGCGTGGCCCATGCCGACCTCGGCCAGCCGCTGGTGGACCACGTCGGCGATCCGGTCCTCGCTCATGTCGGTGTTCTGCCGCAGCGGGAAGGCGACGTTGTCGAAGATGTTCATCGACCCGAACAGCGCGCCGTCCTGGAACAGGATCCCGAACTTCTGGCGCATCTCCAGCAGCTCGGACATCGTCAGGTGGGGCACCGACTGGCCGTGGACGATGATGTCGCCGTAGTCGGGGAACAGCAGCCCGATCAGGTGCTTGATCAGCACGCTCTTGCCGGTGCCCGACGGGCCGAGGACGACGGTGATCATCCCCTCCGGGATCCCCAGGTTGAGCCCGTTGAGGATCGGCCGGCTGCCGAAGCTCTTGTAGACGTCGATGCACTCGATCGACCAGAACTCCCCCGGGTTCGTCTCGCGGAAGCTGGTCTGGCCCTCGTGCAGGCTGTACTCGTGGGCGCGGTCGAGCAGCTCCTGCGTCTCGCGGTCGACGACGACGTCCCCGTCGTCGTAGCCGTAGCCGTCCTCGTCGTCGGCCCTCCGGTGGAGCAGCCCCCGTACCGACATCGTCTCTCTCCTTGCCGTGCAGCCCGTCGCCGTGGGCGACGCCGGGAGCCGGACCGACCGTCTCCCACAGTGCCAGCCGATCGTACGGTCGGCCCTCCGGGATGTGGATGCCCAACGGGGTGGATATCCCTCCTCCTTGCGAGGGGGAGCGGCCGCGGACGGGGCGGCGGCGGGCGTAGAGTCGGGCCGTGGAACCGCTCTTCCTGTTCGTCCAGTTCGAGTTCACGCACGCGCTCGGACCGACGCCCGGCCGCTACGTCGCCGCGCCGTCGCGGGGCCTGCGCGACCGCGACCCGGCGGGGATCGCCGACGCCGAGGAGGGCCCGCCGCGGGAGCGGCACCGGACCACCGGCACGGTCCTCACCACCGGTGACGCCGACGTGCTGGTGATCGCCGTCGTCGGCGCCCGCTCGACCGGGTTCCGGCTGCGACGGCGACCGCGAGCGGCCGAGGCCGAGGCCGGCGGCGAGCCGGTGCCGGTGGCGCTGGCGAGCTTCGTCGAGGGCAGCGCGCCGCTGGCCACGAAGCAGGAGGCGCGCGCCCGGCTGGACGAGATCGAGCGCCAGGAGCCGTTGCAGCAGCGCTGGATCGACGAGGGCCTCGAGGTGCTCAACCGCGCGATCCGTGCCCACCGCGCCGGGGCCGGCGATCCCTACGTCGGCGAGGTCACGCGCCGCGACGCCCGCGCCGTCCGGATCGGCTATGGCACCACCAGCCAGGTCTCCGACGGCGCCTGGACCGAGGCGCTGGTGCTGCCCCCGCCCGCCGGCGGCCGGCAGCGGCGGGCCGCGGCGCTGGCCCCGTCGCAGACGGTGGCCGACGCGCTGACCGGCCGCCAGGCGATCCTCGAGGGCGAGGACCTGCTGCTGCGCACCCACCTGGACCTGGACCACGGCCGCACGCGCGCGGCGGCGCTGCAGGCCGCCGCCGCCCTGCGGCTGCTGGAGGTCGAGCTGGGCGCCGCCGACGGCGAGCTCGCCGCGGCGGTCGCGGCGACGGCCGCGCTGGCCGACGCCGCGCTCCGCGGACCGCTCGCCGACGGCGAGCTGGAACAGCTGGAGGACGCGATCGAGACCGGCGCCCGGCTGCTCGAGACCCGCCGCCACGAGCAGGTCCCGCGCTGACGGCCGGCCTCAGCCGTCGCTGAGGACCATGTCGTAGGCGCGGGCCTCGCGCCGCTGCGAGAGGTCGATGTGGATGTGCTTGACCTCGGTGTACTCGTTGAGCGCGTCCGGCCCCAGCTCGCGGCCCAGCCCGCTCTGCTTGTAGCCGCCGAAGGGCAGCGCCGGGTCGACCATGTGGACGTCGTTGACCCAGACCGTGCCGGCCTCGAGCTTCGCCGCCACCTCGAGCGCGCGCTCGTAGTCGCCGCTCCAGACCGCGGCCGAGAGGCCGTAGATCGAGTCGTTGGCGATCGCGACGCCCTCGTCCGGGTCGCCGCTGTACTTGATGACGCAGAGGACCGGCCCGAAGATCTCCTCGCGCGCGATCCGCATCTCGTTGATGACGCCGGTGAAGACGGTCGGCTCGATCCAGAAGCCGCGCTCGAACTCCGGCCCCTCGGGGACCCCGCCGCCGGTGGCGACGGTCGCGCCCTCCTCGCGGCCGATCCGCAGGTAGTCGAGGATCCGCGCGTGCTGCTCGGCCGAGACGACCGGGCCGACGTCGGTGTCGTAGTCGGCCGGATCGCCGAGGGTGATCGTCCGCGCGCGCTCGACGATCCGCGCCACCAGCTCGTCGTGGATCGACTCGGGCACGATCAGCCGCGTGATCGACTCGCACATCTGCCCGCTGTAGAGGCAGCAGCCGAAGAGCGCGGCGTCGGCGACGGTCTCGAGGTCGGCGTCGTCGAGCACGACCGCCGCGCCCTTGCCGCCCAGCTCCAGCGAGACCTTCTTGACCGTCTGCGAGGCCAGCCGCATGATCTCGCGCCCGACCGCGGTCGAGCCGGTGAAGGCGACCTTGCCGACGTCGGGGTGCGAGGCCAGCCGCGCGCCGACGTCCTCGCCGTCGCCGGTGATCACGTTCAGGACCCCGGCCGGCAGCCCGGCCTCGTGGGCGATCCGGGCGAAGGCCAGGGTCGAGAGCGGCGTCTTCTCGTCGGTCTTGATCACGACGGTGTTGCCGGCGGCCAGCGCCGGGCCGATCTTCCACAGGCTCAGCACGAGCGGGAAGTTCCACGGCAGGATCCCGGCGCAGACCCCGATCGGCTCGCGGCGGAGGACGTTCTGGGAGACCGTCGGGTAGGGCGCGGTGGCGATCCCGTGCTCGGGGACGTGGCGCGCCGCCAGCTCGGCGAAGTAGGTCAGGTGCGGGGCGGCGAGGCCGATGTGGAAGCCGCCGGCCTGGCGGACCGTGGCGCCGTTGGCCGCGATCTCCAGCTCGATCAGTTCCTCCAGGTGCTCGGAGACGCCGTCGGCGATCCGCAGCATCACCGCCGCCCGGTCGTCGCCGCTGAGCCCCGACCAGCAGCCGCTGCGGAACGCCGCCCGCGCCGCCGCGACCGCCGCGTCGACGTGGTCGGCGGTGCCCTTGGCGACCGTCGCGACGAGCTCCTCGTCGGCCGGGTTGCGGATCTCGTAGGCCTCGTCGGCGTCGTGCCACGCGCCGCCGATGAACATCTTGTGGTGCTGGACGCCCACGGTCGCCATGCTCGTCTCCCCAGGTCGGTGGTCGTCGCGGCCGAGCGAGCGCTCGCGGCGACGGATCGCCCGATTCTGTCCCGGGCCCGGCGGCGCGCCATCTCACCGGCGAGGGGTTCCCGCCCTCCGGTCGGGGCAGCCGCCGCTCAGTCGCCGCTCCAGTCGACCGGTCCGGCCACCAGCACGTGGCTGCCGAGCGGCCGGCCGAGCACCCGCTGGACGTCGCGGCTGGCCTCCAGCAGCGCCGGCAGCGAGACGCCGGTCTCGACGCCCATCTCGTGCAGCATCGAGAGCAGGTCCTCGGTCGCGATGTTGCCGGTCGCCCCGGGCGGCACCGGGCAGCCGCCGAGCTCGCCGAAGCTCGACTCGAACGACGTGCAGCCCGCCTCCAGCGCGGCCAGCGCGTTGGCCAGCCCCTGGCCGCGGGTGTTGTGGAAGTGGGCGGTCAGCTCGACCGCCGGCAGCTGCTCGCGGGCGGCCGCGAAGAACGACCGCACCTGGCGCGGGTTGGCCATCCCCGTGGTGTCGCCGAAGCCGACCTCGTCGGCGCCCGCGTCGACCAGCCGACCGGCGATCGCCAGCGTCCGCTCGAGCGGGACGACGCCCTCGTAGGGGCAGCCGAAGGCGGTCGCGACCACCGCCTGGCAGCGGAGGCCGGCGGCGTGGACCTGCGGCAGCATCGCCTCGATCGCGGCCAGCGTCTCGTCGCTCCCGCGGTTGACGTTGCGGCGGTTGTGGCTGTCGCTGGCGCTGACGAACAGGCAGACCTCGTGGAAGCGGTCGCGCAGCTCGAGCGCGTGGTCGAGCCCGCGCGGGTTCGGCACCAGCACGCTCAGGTGGACGTCGTCCGGGACCTCGATCGACCGCAGCACCTCGGCCCCGTCGGCCAGCTGCGGCAGCACGTCCGGTCGCACGAAGCTGGCGACCTCGATCCGGCGCAGACCGGTCCGCGCCAGGCTCTCGATCAGGCGGATCTTGTCGGCGGTGGGGATCCGCTCGGGCTCGTTCTGGAACCCGTCGCGGGGGCCGACCTCGCGGATCGTGACGGCGGCGGGCAGGGGCGGATCGGCGGGCAACGTCGGCTCCCGGAAGGACGGCATGGCGAGGCAGCGGACCGCTGCAGGAGGCCAATCTGCCCCCTCCGCGGCGGGCCCTCGTCCTCCCTGCGGAGGAGATCGCTCCCCCGCTCGCGGTCACCCCCCGGTCGGCTCGGGAACGCTGAGGTAGCATCGGCCAACGGGTCACGGGAGGACCCGTTCGCGGACCGGCAGCCGCCGCCCGCGTGCCCGGTGACGAGGGAGGAGAGTGGGTTGAGCTCGGCAGCAGCCACGCCGGCGGCGTCCGACATCGATCGTCGCGTCCGCGAGCTGACGGCCGCGACCCGCGAGCTGGTCTCGGCCGACCCGCCCGACCCCGATCCCGACGGTGCCCGCCAGCTGATCGCGACGCTGACCAGCGCCACCGAGCAGATCAGCGGTGAGTTCCTGACCGGCGACCTGACGCCGGCGCGGGCCGCCGACCTCTGCGAGCTGCTGGTCGAGGTCGGCGAGCTGCAGTCGGACCTGCGCGAGCACACGCTCGGCCTGCGGTTCCAGACCCTCCACCGGATCCACGAGGCGCTGGCCCGGATCCGCCAGGCGCCGAGCTCGGCGGCCCTGATCGCCGCCGCCCCGGCCGAGCTGTGCGCCGCCTGCGGCTTCGACCGCGCGCTGATCTCGCGCGTGCGGG
Organism: Patulibacter defluvii; assembly: GCF_034096925.1. Classification (NCBI taxonomy): domain Bacteria; kingdom Bacillati; phylum Actinomycetota; class Thermoleophilia; order Solirubrobacterales; family Patulibacteraceae; genus Patulibacter; species Patulibacter defluvii. The sequence continues at coordinate 112,735 of NZ_JAWZSQ010000017.1, read as the reverse complement.
GGTCGACCTGGGTGCCCGAGGTGCTGCACATCGCGGCCGGCGAGGACAGCGACGTCAACGAGGACCTGAAGCGGTTCCTCGACGGGATCGAGATCCCGCTCACGACCTCGATGCTCGAAGCCGAGCTGGTCCGCCGCCGGGCCCCGGCGCTGATCCACGACGCGCAGGGCGAGGCCCGCACCTTCCGGCCGCTGATCGAGCTGTCGGAGACCCGGGCCTACGTCGTCGCGCCGATCGTCACCACCGGGCCCGTCGTCGGGTTCCTGCACGCCGACGCCTACTGGTCCGGTCGCCCGCTGACGAGCTACGACCGCGACAACGTCCAGACCTTCGCCGAGGGCTTCGGCCTGATCTTCGAGCGGGCGGTGCTGGTCGAGCGGCTGGCGCTCCAGCGCGACCGGATCGGCGAGGCCTTCGGCAGCACCGAGTCGATGATCGCCGAGCTCTGCGAGCAGCAGGTCGAGCTGGCCCGCCGCGAGGTCGGCGCCGACGCCCAGCAGACCTCGCCGGCGGCGATGCTGACCGCCCCCGAGGCCCGGATCCACGGGATCCTGACCCCGCGCGAGCGCGAGGTCCTGGGGCTGCTCGCCAGCGGCGCCACCAACGTCCAGATCGCCGATCAGCTCGTCGTCTCGGAGAGCACGGTGAAGTCCCACGTGAAGCACATCCTCCGCAAGCTGCGCGCCTCGAACCGCGCCGAGGCCGTGTCGCGCTACCTGCGGCTGGCCCGCCACCAGCCGCCGTCGCCATGAGCACCGTCGGCCAGGAGGAGACGCCGCGGGCCTTCCCGGCGCCGACCCGCAGCCCGGGCTGGCGGCGGCGCGAGGGCGAGCTGGTCGCCCGCGTCACGGCGATGCACGAGGCGGTCTCGGAGGCGCTGGGCGAGACCCTCACGGTCTCCGGCGTCGACCGCGACCGGCCGGGGCGCTCGGCGGAGATCGTCTCGGCGCTGACCTGGATCTGCATCGAGCGGCTGCGGCTGACGGCCGAGGCCGACCGCGCCACGACCAAGCGCCTGTGCGCGCTGGTGACGGAGCTGCAGCAGCTGGCGCTGGAGCTGTACGAGCACGAGCTGAGCCTCCGCACCCGCCGGCTCGTCGACTGCTCGGCCGGCCTGGCCCGGCTGCGGTCGCTGCCGACGTCGGCCGACCTGGTCGACCAGGTCTGCGAGGAGCTGGCCCGGCGCTGCGGCTTCGGCCGGGTGGTGCTGTCGCGGGTCGAGGACGGCCTCTGGAAGCCGTGGACGGGCTACTTCAGCGACGAGCACGAGTACGACGCGTGGTTCACCGACTGGATCAACCAGGCGATCCCGCTCGACGACGAGACGCTCGAGGCGCACCTGCTGCGCGAGCGGCGGCCGGGGATCGTCTACGACACCGAGACGGCCACCGTCCACCGGCCGATCATCGTCGACGCCGGGCACTCGCGCTCGTACGTGGCCGCCCCGGTGATGCCGGGCGGCAACGTGGTCGGGTTCCTGCACGCCGACTACCACCCGGCCGCGCGACGGGTCGACGACGTCGACCGCGACGTGCTGTGGGCGTTCGCCGAGGGCTTCGGCCAGATCTACGAGCGGAGCGTGCTGCTGGAGCGGCTGCGGGCCCAGCGCGACCACGTGCGCGAGACGCTGGCCTCGGCCGAGCGGATGATGGACGAGCTGTGCGACTCGGGGATCGACCTGGCGCAGCACCCGGACCCGGGAACGATCGTCGCCCGCAGCGCCGTCTCCGCGCTCTCCTCCGACGCCGACGCGCTGAGCGAGCTGACGGCCCGCGAGCGCGAGGTGCTGGAGCTGATGGTCGTCGGCGCCACCAACGGCGCGATCGCCGAGCAGCTGGTGATCACCGAGGGGACCGTCAAGTCCCACGTCAAGCACATCCTCCGCAAGCTCGGGGCGGTCAACCGCTCGCAGGCGATCGCCCGCTACCTGGGGATCGGCCAGGTCGACGACTAGGCGCCGTCGCCGGCCTCGTGCTCGGCGACCGCGCCGCGCAGGATCGGCAGCACCCGCAGCAGCTTGCGGACGGCGCCCTCGAAGCGGACCTCGCCGGCGAGGATCGCCATCGGCAGGTGGGTGCCCTCGTCGAGCATGCCCTCCAGGTCGCTGGCGGTCAGGTAGAGCCGCACCGTCGGCTCGACCCCGGCGACCGCGCCCTCGACCACCGCCGGCGGCTCGCGGTCGAAGAGCAGCGTGACGGCGGTGTCGGGCCGGTCGGTGATCTCGATCAGCGCCCGCACGTCGGCCTGGGCCAGCCGCTCGGCGGCCTCGCGGTGGCGCAGGCCGAGCGCCACCCGCCGCGCGAACGCGGCGACCGGCCCGTCGAAGCCGGCGAACAGCCCGTCGTCCTCGGGGGCCCGCTCGGCGGGCACGGGGTCGTCGCTCTCCATCGCGTCGTGAGGTCGCTGCGCCGGACGCGCATCGTCGAGACGGACCCACGGCGACCCCCAGCCCAGACTGTCGGTGGTCGCCATCGGGAAAAGTGTCCTCCGTCTCGGTCCTCGCCGAGGCCGCGTTCGCTATGCAGCCGCGACCCGTTCGTCGATGGGCGCCTGGTGCGGCACGGTCAGCAGCCCCAGCTCCGACCTCCCGAGCAGATCGTACGCCTGGTCGGTCGTCAGCGGGTGGAAGGGTCCCGCGCGCGCGTCGCGGTAGAGCCGTTCGAGCACGTGGCCGCGGCGGTAGCCCTGGCCGCCGACCAGCCGCAGCGCGGCGTCGGTGGCACGGATCGCGTTCTCGGTCGCGGTCACCTTGGCGACGTCGAGCCAGGCCGTCCGCGCCTGCGGATCCCACTCCGCGTCGCGGCCCTCGATCAGGATCCGCCCGGTGGCCTCCAGGGTCCGCGCCGCCGCCTCGGTCTCCAGCAGCATCCGGCCGAGCCCGTGCTGGACGAAGCCGATGCCCTTGAGCGCGACGTCGTCACCGGCGGTGGTCGCCCCGAGCGAGGTCCGCCGGAGGATCTCGCGGCACTCCAGGCCGGCCTTCTCCGCCAGCCCCTGGTAGACGCCGGCGAAGCTCATCGACGCCCACTCGAAATGGCCGAACAGCCCCTCGCGGAAGTTGCCGCCGTAGGCGTCCGCCGGCGCGTGGACGTCCTCGAAGATCACCGTGTGGGTGCCGGTGGCCCGCATCCCCATCGTGTCCCAGGTCTCCTTGATGGCGATCCCGGGCGCGTCGATCGGGAGCACGAAGACCGATTCGCGGGCGGCGTGCTCGCGGTGGTCGTCGGGCAGGGCGCCGTCGGCGCCGGTCACGGTCGCGTTGAAGGCGACGAGGTCGGCCCCCTGGCAGAGGGTGGCCCAGGTCTTGCGCCCGCTGATCCGCCAGCCGCCGGCGGCGTCCGGCACCGCGACGGTGTCGGCGAGCCCGGCCAGGCCGGCACGGTCCTCGCTGAAGCAGCCGCAGACGAGCTGGCCCTGCTCGACGACCAGGCCGAAGACGCGGGCCCTGGCGGCGTCGTCGAGCAGGCCGCGGAAGATGCCGACCATCGTCTGGTGCATGTTGAAGGCCAGCGCCGCCGCCGGATCGCCCTTGGCCAGCTCGCGCGAGACGAGCGTCGTCGTCCAGATGTCGCCGCCGAGCCCGCCGTACGCCTTCGGCACCGCCAGCGCGGGCAGGTTCGCCTCCTTGTAGAGCGGCACCAGCTCGGTCGGGAAGCGGTTGTCGGCGTCCGCCTGGGGACCGATCGCGGCGAACTCCGCGGCCAGTTCCCGCGCCCGCGCGAGGACCGCGGCCCGCTCGGCCTCCGTCATCTCCACGTCGTGCCGGCCCATGCCCGCTACTCCGTGTCGAGACCGCGCGGGAAGTAGCCGCGGTCGTCGCGCTCGGGCGTCCGCGCCCACGGCTGGGCGGAGTCGGTCCAGGCCTCCAGCTCGGGCGTCAGCCACGACGCGTCGTCGAGCGTGCCGGCCTTGATCCAGGCGACCTCGTCGGCGTCGGCCAGGATCGACATGATCGGCGACCCGCACTGGGGGCAGAAGTGGCGGTGGGCCGGCTGCCCGCGGTCGCTGCCGATCGTGTCGAAGACCTTCGTCTCGCCCTCCACGTGCAGGTCCTCGATCGCCACCCCGGCGATCACCGAGAACGCCGACGCGGTCTGCTTCTGGCAGTCGGTGCAGTGGCAGATCGCCGTCATGATCGGCTCCTCCCCGTCGACCGTGTAGCGGACGCTGCCACAGAGGCAACCGCCGTCGAGCTTGCCCATCGCTTCCTCCTCCTCGCTGGCCCGGACTACATCCGGAAGATCGGTTGACGCCGCGCGCCGAGCGGGGCGTTGGCGCAGGTCGACAGGGCCAGGCCGAGCACGTCGCGGGTCGACTCGGGCGCGATCACGCCGTCGTCCCACAGCCGCGCGCTCGAGTAGTAGGGGTGGCCCTGGGTCTCGAACTGGTCGCGGATCTCGCGCTTGCGGGCCTCGACCTTCTCGGGGTCGGTCTCGCGGCCGACGGTCGCGAGCACGTTGGCCGCCTGGTCGCCGCCCATCACCGAGATCCGGGCGTTCGGCCACATCCACAGGAAGCGCGGGAAGTACGGCCGCCCCGACATCCCGTAGTTGCCGGCCCCGAACGAGCCGCCGACGATCACCGTCAGCCGCGGCACGCGGGTGGTCGAGACGGCCGAGATCAGCTTCGCCCCGTCCTTCGCGATCCCGCCCGCCTCGGCGTCGCGGCCGACCATGAAGCCGGTGATGTTCTGCAGGAAGATCAGCGGGATCCCGCGCTGGTCGCACATCTCGATGAAGTGCGCGCCCTTGAGCGCGCTCGAGCTGAAGATCACGCCCTGGTTGGCGAGGATCCCGACCTGGTGGCCGTGGAGGTGCGCGAGGCCGCAGACGAGCGTCGTGCCGTAGCCGGCCTTGAACTCGTGGAAGCGGCTGCCGTCGACGATCCGGGCGATGATCTCGCGCGGGTCGTAGGGGGTCCGCAGGTCGGCGGGCACCGCGCCGGTCAGCTCGGCCGGGTCGACCGCCGGCGGCTCGGGGTCGCGCCGGCGCCACGGCAGCGGGCCCTTCTGCGGCAGGCTGGCGACGATCGAACGGACGATCGCCAGCGCGTCCTGGTCGTCGGCGGCCAGGTGGTCGGCGACCCCGGAGCGCTTGGTGTGCAGCTCGCCGCCGCCCAGCTCCTCGGCCGAGACCTCCTCGCCCGTCGCCGCCTTCACCAGCGGCGGGCCGCCGAGGAAGATCGTCCCCTGCTCCTTGACGATCACCGACTCGTCGCACATCGCCGGGACGTAGGCGCCGCCGGCGGTGCAGGAGCCGAGCACCGCCGCGATCTGGGGGATCCCCTCGGCCGAGAGGTTGGCCTGGTTGTAGAAGCTCTGGCCGAAGCCGCGGACGTCGGGGAACAGCTCGTCCTGGAGCGGCAGGTAGCCGCCGCCGGAGTCGACCAGGTAGACGCACGGCAGCCGGTTCTGGAGCGCGATCTCCTGCGCCCGCGTGTGCTTGCGGGCGGTCATCGGGAAGTACGAGCCGCCCTTGACGGTGGCGTCGTTGCAGACCACCAGCACCTCGCGGCCGGAGACCCGCCCGATCCCGGTGATGATCCCGGCGCCGGGGGCCTGGTCGTCGTACATCCCGTGGGCGGCCAGCGGCGACAGCTCCAGGAACGGCGAGCCGCGGTCGAGCAGCCGGTCGACCCGCTCGCGGGGCAGCAGCTTGCCGCGGGCGACGTGGCGCTCGGCCGCGCGGGGGCCGCCACCGGCCCGGACCCGCTCCAGCTGGGCCCGCAGGTCGGCGGCCAGCTCGGCGTGGGCGGCGGCGTTGGCCCGGAAGTCGTCGCTGCCCGGGTCAGCGTGGCTGCGCAGGACGACGCTCACGCGATCGCCTCCAGCTCGACCAGCGCCTGCCCCTGGCGGACGCTGTCGCCGACCGCGATCTGCACGTCGACCACCGTCGCGGCGATCGGCGCGACCAGCGTGATCTCCATCTTCATCGACTCCAGCACCACCAGCACGTCGCCCTCCTCGACCTCGGCGCCGCCGTGCGTCCGCACGTCGATCACCGTTCCCGGCATCGGCGCCTCCAGCGACCCCTCGCCGGCGGCGTCGGATCCCTCGACCACCGGCTCGCGGACGGTCAGCGCGAAGGCGTCCGCGCCAGCCGCCAGCCAGCGGCGCCCGTCGACGGTCGCGTGGTCCCAGCGGCGACCGCGGCCGTCGCGGACGACCCGCAGCCGCTGCGGCCCGAGCGCGGTCGCCGCGACGCTGGTCCGCTCGCCGTCGACCTCGACCAGCGCCCCGCCGGCCGGCCCGTCGACGCGGACCTCGTACGGCTCGGCCCGGCCCGGCGCCTCGATCTCCCAGACCACCGGCGCGCGGCCGTCGACCCGCCACGCGACCAGCGTGTCCCACGGGTCGGGCCCGCGGTCGCTCGCCAGGTCGAGGGTGCCGAGCAGCGCCAGCGCGACCGCCGCCTGCCGGGCCTCGTCCTCGCCCGGCAGCGCCGCCGCCGCGTCGCGCTCGATCAGGCCGGTGTCGAGCTCGCCGCGGACGACCTCGGGCACGGCCAGCAGCCGGGTCAGGAAGCCGGCGTTGGTCGTCACGCCGAGCACCCGCAGGTCGTCGAGCGCGCTCGTCAGCCGCGCGAGCGCCTGCGCCCGGTCCTCGCCGTAGGCGATCACCTTCGCCAGCAGCGAGTCGTAGTGGGGCGTGACGGTGCTGCCGACGGCGACGCCGCTGTCGACCCGCACCCCGGGACCGGTCGGCGGCCGCCAGAGGCCGACCTCGCCGGTCGCCGGTAGGAAGCCGTTGGCCGGGTCCTCGGCGCAGAGCCGGACCTCGATCGCCCAGCCGTCCAGCCGCACGTCCTGCTGGGCGAAGGTCAGCGGCCGGCCGGCGGCCACCAGCAGCTGCTGCTCGACCAGGTCGAGGCCGGTCACCAGCTCGGTCACCGGGTGCTCGACCTGGAGCCGGGCGTTGACCTCGAGGAAGAAGAACTGCTCCGGATCGTCAGCCGAGACGATGAACTCGGCGGTCCCGGCGCCGACGTAGCCCGCCTCGTGGGCGAGCCGGACCGCGGCCGCGCCGAGCCGCTCGCGCAGCGCCGGGGAGACGGTCGGCGACGGGCTCTCCTCGACGACCTTCTGGTGCCGCCGCTGGAGGCTGCACTCGCGCTCGCCCAGGTGGACGGCGGTGCCGTGGGCGTCGGCCAGCAGCTGGACCTCGATGTGCCGCGCCCGCTCGACGTAGCGCTCGATCAGCAGCGCGTCGTCGCCGAACCCGGCCAGCGCCTCGCGGCGGGCGGCCTGGAGCGCCTCGGGCAGCGCGCCGCGCTCGCGGACGATCCGCATCCCGCGGCCGCCGCCGCCCGCCGCCGCCTTGACCATCAGCGGGAACGCCTGCGGATGCTCGTCGGCGAACGCCAGCAGCTCGCCGTCGGTCAGGCCGGGGCGCTGGAGGCCCGGCAGCACCGGCACGTCGGCCGCCTCGGCGGCGAGCTTCGCCCGGACCTTGTCGCCGAGCGCCTCCATCGCCTCCGGCGGCGGCCCGATGAAGGCGATCCCGCGCTCGGCGCAGGCCCGCGCGAAGGCCGGGTTCTCGGACAGGAAGCCGTAGCCGGGGTGGATCGCCTCGGCCCCGGTCGCCTCAGCCGCGTCGAGCACCCGCTCGATCGACAGGTACGACTCGGCGGCCGGCGCCGGCCCCAGCCGCACCGCCTCGTCGGCCTCGGCCACGTGCAGCGCCCCGGCGTCGGCGTCGGAGTGGACGGCGACCGAGCGGATGCCGAGCCGGCGCAGGGTCCGGATCACCCGCACCGCGATCTCGCCGCGGTTGGCGACGAGCACGGTCGAGAACATCGGGCGCTCGCCGGTCACGAGCCGGCCACCCCCGCGGGCGCCGGGCCGAAGCGCGGCGCGCGGCGCTCGAGGAACGCCCGCAGGCCCTCGGCGAAGTCGGCCCCCGCGGCGCCGTCGGCGAGCGACCGGATCTCGTCCTCCAGCTGCCGCTCCAGCAGCGCGTCGGTCGTCTGCCGCAGCAGCCGCTTGGTGGCGGCGTGGGCTGCGCGCGGGCCGGCGGCCAACCGCAGCGCCAGCGCCCGCGCCTCCTCGGCGACCGCGTCGGCGGCGACGACGCGGCTGACGATCCCGGCCGCCCGCGCCTGCTCGGCGTCGAGCGTGGCGTCGCTCAGGTACAGGTCGAGCGCCCGCCGGTAGCCGAGGTCGCGGGCCAGGAAGTAGGTGCCGCCGGCGTCCGGGCTCAGGCCCAGGCGGCGGTAGGCGATCGTGATCGTCGTGCCCGGGTCGGCCAGCACCACGTCGTGGGCGGCCATCAGCCCGATCCCGCCGCCGGCGACCGGGCCGTGGACGGCGGCGATCGTGATCTTCGGCGAGCGGTGGATCGCCGCGACCAGCGGGTTGACGTCCTCGCCGACCTCGCGGATGTAGTCGTGGACGCCGTCGCCGAGGTCGGCGAAGGTCTTGACCGCGCCGCCGACCGACCACGAGAGGCCGCGGGCGGCGGTCACGATCGCGCCGACGTCGCGGCGGGCGCCGGCCTCCTCGACGCAGGCCCGCAGGTCGGCCGCCAGGTCGGCGTCGATCGCGTTGACCCCGGCCGGGTCGGAGAGCGTGATCGTGGCGACGCCGTCGGCGACGTCGAGCTGGGCGCGGGGCGCGCTCACGACCCGGCCCCCAGCAGCTCGCGGGCGATGATCACGCGCCGGATCTCGTTCGTCCCGGCCCCGATCTGGAGCAGCTTGCCGGCCCGGTAGAGCCGGTTGATCTCCATCTCCCAGATGTACCCGCCGCCGCCGTGGATCTGGAGTGCGTGGTCGGCGACCCGCATGATCATCAGCCCGGCCTGCAGCACCAGCGCCGCCGAGCGCTTGTGGACGCGGCTGCGCGCGGCGCCGTGCTCGATCGCGCTGACCTCGCGGCCGACGTCGTAGCAGAAGCTGCGCAGCACCTCGACCTCGGTGTAGACGTCGGCGAGCATCCCCTGGACCAGCTGGAACTCGCCGATCGCGCGGCCGAACTGGCGCCGCGAGCGGGCGTAGTCGACGGCCAGCTCGAGCGCCCGCTCGGCCATCCCGAGGATCATGAACGAGAGCCCGATCCGCTCCAGGTCGAGGCCGCTCATCACCACCGCGACGCCCTCGTTCTCGCGGCCGACCAGGTTCGCCGCCGGCACCCGGCAGCCGTCGAGCACGATCTCCGCGGTCTGGGTCCCGCGCATGCCCATCTTGACCAGCTTCTGGGCGACGTCGAAGCCGGGCGTCGCGGTCTCGACCAGGAACGCCGAGATGCCCTTCGCCCCGCGCTCGGGGGCGGTCTTCGCGTAGACCAGCGCGACGTCGGCCATCGGGCCGTTGGTGATGAAGATCTTCGTCCCGTCGAGGACGTACTCGTCGCCCTCGCGGCGGGCGGTCGTCGCCATCCCGCCGAGCGCGTCGGAGCCGGCGCCCGGCTCGGTCAGGCAGAGGCAGCCGACGGTGGTGCCCTCGCACATCCCCGGCAGGTAGCGCCGCCGCAGCTCGTCGCCGGCGTTGTGGAGGACGTTGTTCAGGCAGAGGTTCTCGTGGGCGAGGATGCCGAGCGAGATCGCCGGGTTCCAGCGCGCGACCGCCTGCAGCACCAGCCCGGAGGCGAAGAAGTCGAGCTCGGCGCCGCCGAGGTCGGCCGGGGCGGTGACCCCCAGGTAGCCGTTGGCCCCGAGCTTCGGGAAGGCGTCCGGCGGCCACCACTCCTCGTTGTCCATCCGCTCCTGGTGGTGCAGGAACTCGGCGCGGGCGAAGCGATCGACCTGCTCCAGGATCTCGCGGTGCTCGTCGCTCAGGCCGAACGACTGGCGGCTCTCGGTGATCACGGCGGACATGCGCTGGCTGGCCTCTCCTCGTCGCCCTCGTGCGGCGGGTCGCCGCACCTCGGGACGTCGACCCTAGGCCGGGCCGCCACCGCCGCTCGTCACCCCTTTGCGGGGTTCTCCTCACCGAACGGGGGAGTCCGTGCGGCCGCGACCGGCCGGCCACCTCTCGAAAGGGTGAGCTTGTTGCTCCGGACGGAAGAACATGGCGCTTCGGCGCTCGAACGGGCGCCAAGATCGCCCCCGGACCACCACGAGGGGAGAGCCATGACCACCACCGCCACCGTCGCCGGGACCACGATCGCCGACTTCGCGTTCCGGATCGGCGAGGCCTACGGCGACCGGCCGGCCGCGCGGTACCAGACCGCCCCCGGCGACTGGACCGACATCGCCTACGCCGACCTGTCCGCGCAGGCGATCGAGTTCGGGTCGGGGCTGCTCGACCTCGGCCTCGACCACGGCGACCGGGTCGCCGTCCTCGGCAGCACCCGTCCGCTCTGGTCGGTCGCCCACCTGGGCCTGACCGCGACCGGCGCGGTCCACGTCTCGGTCTACCCGACCAACGCGCCCGAGGAGTGCGCCTGGGTGGTCGGCAACTCGCAGTCGCGCGGGATCGTCTGCGAGGACGCCGAGCAGGTCGCCAAGATCCAGCAGGTCCGCGACCAGCTGCCCGCGCTGGAGTGGATCGTGATCCTCGACGGCGAGGCCGACGGCGCGATCGGGCTCGACGAGGTCCGGGCCCGCGGCCGCGCCCGCGGCGCCGCCGAGCTGCGCGAGCGGGCCGCCGCGGTCACCCCCGACGACGCCTACATGTTCATGTACACGTCGGGCACGACCGGGCCGCCGAAGGGCTGCGTGCTCTCGCACGGCAACTACCGGTTCATCCTCGACGCCGGCGACGAGCTGTCGAGCGTCGACCGCGACAGCACGATGTACCTGTTCCTGCCGCTGGCGCACGCCTTCGCGCTGCTCTTCCACCTGATCGTGCTCGACCACGGCGCGGTGCTCGTCTACTGGGGCGGCGACACGGCGCGGATCGTGCCGGAGCTGGCGCAGACGCGGCCGACGATCCTGCCCTCGGTGCCGCGGATCTTCGAGAAGATCTACGCCGCCGCGGTCGGCGGCCAGGAGCCCGAGGTCCGCGAACGGATGCTGGCCGCGGCCCGGGTCGGGCTCGAGGTCCGCGAGCGCGAGCTGCGGGGCGAGCCGGTGCCCGACGAGCTGCGCGCCGCCTTCGACGCCGGCGAGCAGGCGGTCTTCGCGAAGGTCCGGGGGCTGTTCGGCGGCAACCTGCGGCGGGCGATCAGCGGCGGCGCGCCGCTCTCGCGCGAGATCGCGGAGTTCCTCTGGGGCTGCGGCGTGCCGGTGACCGAGGGCTTCGGGATGACCGAGACCTCGACCGCCGCCGCGATGAACACGCTGGAGCACCACCGCTTCGGGACCGTCGGCCGCTCGCTGCCGGGCCAGGAGGCCGCGATCGCCGCCGACGGCGAGCTGCTGCTGCGCGGCCCCAACATCTTCCAGGGCTACCACGGGCTGGAGCAGGCCACCCGCGAGGCGATCGACGAGGACGGCTGGCTGCACACCGGCGACCTCGGCGCGATCGACGAGGACGGCTACATCTCGATCGTCGGCCGCAAGAAGGACATCATCATCACCGCCGGCGGCAAGAACCTGACCCCGGCGAACTTCGAGAACGACGTCAAGCGCTCGAAGTGGGTCAGCCAGGCGGTGATGCACGGCGACCGCCGCCCCTACCCGGTGGCGCTGATCACGCTCGACCCGGAGGCGATCGTCCCCTGGGCGCGGGAGCGCGGCCTGCCGACCGAGCTGGCCGCGCTGGCCGACCACGACGAGGTGCGGGCGCTGGTCCAGGCCGACGTCGACCGCGCCAACGCGAAGCTGGCCCGGGTCGAGCAGGTCAAGAAGTTCGCCCTGCTGCCCCGCGACCTGTCGCAGGAGGAGGGCGAGCTGACGCCGACGCTGAAGGTCAAGCGGAAGGTGGTCGACGAGCACTTCGCGGAGGCGATCGAGGCGCTCTACGCCTGACCGCCGGGCGCTTCGACCCGGATGGAGGAGGCAAGCTCCCCCCTGAGGGGATTTCGCACGGTCGGCCCGCTCCTACTGTCGCGGTAGAGCGATGCCGGGGGTTCCGGCGGGGAGGCGAGGACCGTGTTCTACGACGAGACCATTCCGGCGACGCCGGCGGACGAGATCGCCGCCGGCGACGCCCACGCCCCGTTCGCCACGGTGCCGGAGGCGATCGCGGAGCTGCGCGCCGGCCGGATGATCGTGGTCTGCGACGACGAGGACCGCGAGAACGAGGGCGACCTGACGATCGCCGCCGAGTTCGCGACGCCCGAGGCGATCAACTTCATGGCCACCCACGGCCGCGGGCTGATCTGCCTGGCGCTGACGCCGGAGCGCTGCCTGGAGATGGGCCTGCGGCCGATGACGACGCGCAACGAGGCGCCGCACGGGACCGCCTTCACCGTCTCGGTCGAGGCGCGGGAGGGCGTCACGACGGGGATCTCGGCCGGCGACCGGGCCCGCACGATCGCCGTCGCGATCGACCCCGCGGCCGGCCCCGGCGACCTGGTCTCGCCGGGGCACATGTTCCCGCTGACCGCGCGCGCCGGCGGCGTGCTCGAGCGCCGCGGGCAGACCGAGGCCGCGGTCGACCTCGCGCGGCTGGCGGGGCTGACCCCGGCCGGCGTCATCTGTGAGGTGATGAACGACGACGGGACGATGGCCCGCGTCCCCGACCTGGCCGGCTTCTGCGCGACCCACGGCCTGAAGATGGTCTCGGTCGCCGCGCTCGCCCGCTACCGCCGCCGCGAGGAGTCGCACGTCCGGCGCGTGGTCGGGACCCGGATGCCGAACGGGCTCGGCCCCTTCCAGGTGGTCGGCTACCGCGGGCTCGACGGCGCGCAGGAGCACGTGGCGCTGATCCACGGCGACGTCGGCGATCTGGAGCGGGTGCCGGTCCATGTCCACCGGGCCGACGTGCTCGGCGACGTGTTCGCGATCACCGACGGCGGCAGCGCGGTCAACGCGGCGATCCGCTGGATCCAGGACGCCGGCGCCGGGGTGCTGGTCTACCTGGCCGGCGAGGACCGGCTCGACGCGCTCGTCCGCCGGCTCGGCGGCACCGCCGAGCCGACCGTGGGCCCGGACTTCGCCGTCGCCGCCGAGGTCCTGGCCGACCTCGGGCTGTGGTCGGTCGAGCTGTGGTCGGCCGACCGCCCGGCGCTCGAGGAGCTGGCCGAGCGCGGCATCCGCGCCACCGTCCGCGACCGCCCCGAGCCCGCCGTCGCGCGCACGCCGATCGTCGGCGGCGTCGTCCCGACCGCCTGAAACGAGCAGGAGCGACCGATGAGCACCCCCGCCGACCTGATCACCCCGGCGACCTTCGCCGACGCGATGGCCGACCTGCCCGCCGGCGTCGCCGTCATCACCACCCGCGGCCCGGAGGGCCCGATGGGGCTGACGGTCACCTCGATGGGCCCGTTCACCGCCGCCCCGCCGTCGCTGATGGTGTCGGTCTCCCACAGCTCGCGCTCGTGCGATCCGCTGCTGTCCTGCAGCGACTTCGGCGTCCACGTGCTGGCCCGCGACCAGGAGCAGGTCGCGATGGCCTTCGTCCGCAAGGACGACGACAAGTTCGCCGGGCTCTCGTGGACCTGGGACGGCGACGTCCCGCGCCTGCGCGGCGCCCTCGCCTACCTGCGCTGCCACCGCGACACCGCCTTCACGCACCACGACCACAGCCTGCTGATCGGCACGATCGTCGCGATCGAGCGCGCCGCGGACGAGGACTCGGCGCCGCTGCTCTACCACCGCCGCCGCTTCTCCTGGAGCCTCCAGGACGACGGCGCCCACGCCGGCTGACCCGGAGCGACGCCGTGCCGACCGTGGTGCTGACGCTCGACGTGCGCGGTGGCCGCGAACGCGAGGCGCTGCGGGCCTGGGCCGGCGAGCAGCACCCCGGCGCGGCGGTCATCGACGAGCGCGACCCCGGCCTGGCGCCGCTGCTGGCCGACGCCGACGACCTGCTGGTGGCGCCGGCCCGGGTCAGCTGGGTCCCGAGCGAGGCCGATCGCGCGGGGCCGCTCGACGTCGCCGCCCGCGTCGTCGCCCGCCGTCCCTCGCCGGCGCTCCAGCGGCTGCTGCCGTCGCGGATCGGGCCGCGGGTCGCCGCCGGCGCCCCCGGCACGGTCGACGAGCTGCGGGCCCGCTTCCGGGCCGAGGCCAGCGGCAGCAGCCCGGCCGACTTCGCCCGCTTCGTGACCCAGCGCGGCGCGCTCGCCTGCGACCGGGCGGAGCGCTCGCTGCGCGGCGACCGCTTCAAGGTCCCCCGTCACGTCGCCGAGCAGATCGCCGGCAGCGCCCGCTTCGAGCGGCGGCTGACGCAGCTGGCGGCCGCGCTCGACCGGCCGCTCGACGAGGTCCGGCGCGAGGCCGGCGCCTGCCTGACCGAGCTGGCGACGGTCCAGAGCCCGCTCGGGACCGAGCTGTACCAGGCGTTCATGCGGCCGCTGCACGCGCGCGCCTGGACGGTCGAGGCCGACGCCGAGGGCTTCGCGCGGCTGCGGGCGCTGAACCGCGAGCACGCGCTGGTCTTCCTCCCGACCCACCGCTCGTACGTCGACCCGCTGGTGCTCCAGCAGGCACTGGCGGCCAACGACCTGCCGCCGAACCACATCCTCGGCGGCGCGAACATGTCGTGGTGGCCGCTCGGCCCGCTCGGGCGCCGCGCCGGGGTCGTCTTCATCCGCCGCAGCTTCGGCAGCGACGCCGTCTACAAGCTGGCGATCCGCGAGTTCCTCGGCCACCTGGTGGCCAAGCGGCTGAACCTGGAGTGGTACATCGAGGGCGGCCGAACCCGGACCGGCAAGCTGCGGCCGCCGAAGCTGGGGCTGCTGCGGTACCTGGCCGAGGCGCTGGAGGACGACCGCGCCGAGGACGTGCTGCTGGTGCCGGTCTCGATCGTCTACGACCGGCTGCGCGAGGCCGGGACGATGACGGCCGAGCAGACCGGCGGCACCAAGCAGCGCGAGGACCTGCGCTGGTGGGCGCGCTACGTGCGCTCGCAGTCGCTGCACGTCGGCAAGGCCCGGATCCACGTCGGCGAGCCGTTCCGCTTCCGCGAGGCGCTGCGCGAGGCCGGCGAGGGACCGGCCCAGCTCGACAAGGTCGCGTTCCGGATCTGCGACGCGATCAACGCGGTCACGCCGGTGACCTCGACCTCGCTCGTCACGCTGGCGCTGCTCGGTGCCCGCGGGACCGCGCTCGACGTGGCCCAGATCGAGGCCCTCAGCGCACCGCTGCTGGACTACGTGGAGCGTCGCGGCCTGCGCGGCCCGGTCGCGGAGCTGCGGCGGCCGGCCGGGCTCCGGCGCGGGCTCGAGAGCCTGGTCGAGGCCGGCGTGCTGCTGCGCTACGACGACGGCACCGAGCCGGTCTGGTCGATCGCCGACGGCCGCCACCACGTCGCCGCGTTCTACCGCAACGGGGTCCTCCACCACGTCGTCGATCGCGCGATCGTCGAGGTCGCGCTGCTGCGGCTGGCCCGCGACGGCGGGGTGGCGGGCGCCGACGCCGCGGCCCGCGGCTGGGCCGAGGTGCTGGCCCTGCGCGACCTGCTGAAGTTCGAGTTCTTCTTCGCCGAGAAGCCGCGCTTCCGCGAGCGGCTGGAGCAGGAGCTGGGGCTGCTCGGCGGCACGACGGACGGACTCGACGGCGCGGCCGCCGACGCGCTGCTGCGGACGGCGCCGATGCTGCTGGCCGAGCGGGTGCTGGGCTCGTTCGTCGACGCCCAGCTGGTCGTCGCCGAGCGGCTGGCCGCGCGCGAGCCGCGGCGGGCCGTCGAGCGCGAGCCGTTCCTGGGCGAGTGCCTGGACGTCGGCCGCCAGCTGCTGCTGCAACGGCGGATCGTCCACCCCGAGGCGCTCGGGCGCGAGTCGTTCGACGCCGCCCTGCGGCTGGCCGCCAACCGCGATCTCGTCGACCCCGGCCGCGACGAGCTGCGCGCGCGCCGCCGACGCTGGCGGGACGAGGTCCGGGCGTTGCGCGACGACCTGCTCGCGCTCGGCGAGCTCGACCGCCGGGAGGCCGACCGATGACGACCCTCGACGAGCTGCTGGCGCGGATCGAACGCGCGCCGGCCGGACCGGCGGTGCTGGCCGCCTTCGACTACGACGGGACGATCGTCGCCGGCTACTCGGCGACCGCGTTCTACGCCCACCGGCTGCGCCAGCGCCAGATCGGGCTCGGCGAGCTGGCCGAGCTGCTGCGCGCGCGCCGCCGGGGCCTGGTCGACGACGCCGCGTTCGCCGGCTTCCTCGATGCCTCGCTGGCGCGGCTGGCCGGCCACGACGCCGACGAGCTGCACGCGCTCGGCCGGCGGCTGTTCAAGCAGCGGATCGCCGCCCAGCTGCGGCGCGAGACCTACGCCCTGATCGAGGCCCACCGCCGCCGCGGCCACACGCTGGTGCTCGCGTCGTCGGCGCTGCCGTTCCAGACCGAGCCGGCGGCCGACGCGCTCGAGCTGGACCGCGTCCTCTGCACCCGCGCGGCGGTCCGCGACGGGCGCCTGACCGGACGCCGCGACGGTCCGCCGCTGTGGGGCGTCGAGAAGGCCGCCGCCCTGACCCGGCTGGCCGACCGGCTGGGGGCCGACGTCGGCGCCTCGTTCGCCTACTCGAACGGCGGCGAGGACGTGCCCTTCCTGGCCGCCGTCGGCCACGGCGCGGCGATCGCCCCCGACGACGACCTGCGGCGCGCCGCCGCCCGCCACGGCTGGCCGCTGCTGGAGTGCCGCGAACCGGCGCCGCGGCCGCGCGCCGGCGACGTCGCCCGCACCGTCGGGCTCTACGGCGGCTTCGCCGCGGCGATGGGCACGGCGACGGGGGTCGGCCTCGCCCGCCGCTCGCGGCCGGCGTTCCTCGACCTGGCGATCGGGGTCGGCGCCGACGTCAGCCTGGCCGCGGCCGGCGTCGACGTCCGGGTCCTGCGCGGCGCCGAGCACCTGTGGTCGGCGCGGCCGTGCGTCTTCGTCTTCAACCACAGCAGCAAGCTCGACGCGATCGTGATGATGAAGCTGCTGCGCGAGGGCTTCACCGGGATCACCAAGGCCGAGGCGAAGAAGGTGCCGATGTTCGGCCAGCTCTTCCAGCTGGCCGGGATGGCGATGATCGACCGCAGCGACGGCCGGGCGGCGATCGCCCAGATGCAGCCGGTGGTCGAGCAGCTCCGCCGCGGCGTCTCGCTGGCCGTCTCCCCCGAGGGCACCCGCACCCCGACCCCGCGCCTGGGACCGTTCAAGAAGGGACCGTTCCACGTCGCGATGCAGGCCCAGGTGCCGATCGTGCCGATCGTCTTCCGCGGGATCGACGAGGTCCAGTGGCGGGGCGCGCAGCTCGTGCGGCCCGGGACCGTCGAGGTGGTCGTGCTGCCGCCGGTCGCCACCGGCGAGTGGCGGCCGGAGACCGTCGCCGTCCACCGCGACCACGTCCGCGAGCTGATGCTGGCGGCGCTCGACGACTGGCCCGCCGCGGCCCCGGCCCGGCTGCCCGCGGGAGCGGCCCGATGACCCGGCCGCCGGCGATCGGCGTGCTCGGCGCCGGGTCCTGGGGGACGACCGTCGCCTCGATCGCCGCCGCCAACGCCCCGACCACGCTCTGGGCCCGCGACCCGGCCCAGGCGGACGAGATCGACCGCGAGCACCGCAACCGCCGCTACCTGGGCGATCGCGCGCTGCACCCGCGGCTGCGGGCCAGCGGCGATCTCGAGGCGGTCGTCGCCGCCAGCGACGTGCTGGTGCTGGCGGTGCCGTCGCGGGCGCTGCGCGAGACCGCGGTCGCCGCCGCCGCCCATCTGCGGCCGTGGGTGCCGCTGGTGTCGCTGGTCAAGGGGCTCGAGGTCGGCACGCGGCTGCGGCCCAGCGAGGTCCTCGGCCAGGAGCTGCCGCAGCACCCGGTCGCCGTCCTCTCCGGGCCCAACCTGGCCCGCGAGGTGCTCGACGGGATGGCCGCCGCGTCGGTCGTCGCGACCGCCGACGACCACGTCGCCCGCGCGCTCCAGCGGCTCTTCCGCGCCGACCTCTTCCGGGTCTACCGCAACGCCGACGTGATCGGCTCGGAGCTCGGCGGGATCCTCAAGAACGTGGTCGCGATCGCGACCGGGATGGCCGACGGGCTCGGCGTCGGCGACAACACCCGCGCGATGGTGATCACCCGCGGACTGGCGGAGATGACGCGCCTGGGCGTCGCGCTCGGGGCCGAGGCCGCGACCTTCGCCGGGCTGACCGGGATGGGCGACCTGATCGCCACCTGCACCAGCCCGCTGTCGCGCAACCGCCGCGTCGGCGTCGCGCTCGGCGAGGGCCGCGCGGTGGCCGAGATCGTGGCCGAGATGGACCAGGTCGCCGAGGGGCTGGTGACCGTCCGGCCGGTGGTCGAGCTGGCCGCCCGCCACGGCGTCGACGTGCCGATCGCGGCCGAGGTCGACGCGGTCGTCAACGCCGGCCGCCGGCCCGCCGAGGCCTACCGCGGCCTGCGCCGGATCGCGCCCGAGAGCGAGGGGCACGCGGTCGCATGAGCACGACGTCGATCTGGCAGAGCGGCGACCTGACGCCGATCGAGGCGGTGATGTGGCGGGCCGAGGCCGACCCGGCGCTCAGCTCGACGGTGGTGGCGCTGGAGATCCTCGACCGCTGCCCCGAGTGGGAGCGGCTGTCGGCGGCCCACGAGTGGGGCAGCCGGATGGTGCCGCGGTTCCGCGAGCGGGTGGTCGAGGGACCGCTGGGGCTGGCCGGGCCGACCTGGGCCCCCGACCCCGACTTCGACCTCGGCCGCCACCTGCACCGGACCGCGCTGGCGCCCGGCGAGGACTGGCCGGCGCTGCTGGAGCGAGTCGCGCGGATCGCCCAGGCGCCCTTCGACCGCACCCGGCCGCCGTGGGAGGCGGTGCTCGTCGACGGTCTCCCCGACGGCCGCGCCGCCTACGTCCTGAAGCTGCACCACGCCACGCTCGACGGCGCCGCCGGGATGCAGCTGCTCGGCGGCCTCCACTCCCGCCGGCGCGCGCCGACGCCCGACAAGCCGCGCCCGCACGATCCGGCCGGACCGCGCCCCGGACCGCTGGCCGTCCGCCTGCGGCGCGACGCCCGCGACCTGGCGCGGGTGGCCCGCGGCCTGCCGCGCGTCGTCCGCCGCCCGCTGACCGCCGCGCTCGACGCCGCCGGCTACGCCCGCTCGCTGCGGCGGGTGCTGGGGGCGGCCCGCTCGACGCCCTCGCCGCTGCTGGCCGCCCGCGACGGCCACTGGTGCTTCCACGCGATCGACGTCCCGCTCGACGGGCTGCGCGCCGCCGCCCGCAGCGCCGGGGCGACCCTCAACGACGCCTTCCTGGCCGCGCTGCTCGGGGGCTTCGCGCGCTACCACGACGCGCTCGGGTCGCCGCGGTCGGCGCTGCCGATCGCGATCCCGATCTCGATCCGGCGGCCGGACGACCCGGCCGGCGGCAACCGCTTCGCCGCCGCCCGGATCGACGGGCCGCTGGGGCCCGCCGACCCGGTCGCGCGGATGCGGGCGATCGGCGAGGCGGTCCGCGGGGTCCGGGACGAGCGCGCGCTCGACGCCGTCGGCGCGCTGGCGCCGGTGCTCGCGCGGCTGCCGGCGCCGCTGCTGTCGCGGCTGGTCGCCCAGGTCGCCGGCGCCAGCGACCTGCAGGCCAGCAACGTGCCGGGCATCCGCGAGACGGTCTACCTGGCCGGGGCCCGGGTCGAGCGGCTCTACGGCTTCGGGCCGCTGCCGGGCTGCGCGGCGATGATCCTGCTCGTCAGCCACGGCGACAGCTGCTGCGTCAGCGTCAACCACGACCGGGCCGCGATCACCGACCCCGAGCGGTTCCTGGACGCGCTCGCGGCCGGCTTCGACGAGCTGCTGGCGCTGGCGCCGGGGGCCGTCCCGGCGACGGCGACGGTGCGCCGATGACGATCGCCCCGCTGCACCGCGGCGGCGACGGCACGCCGCTGGTCCTGCTGCACGGCTTCACCGGCTCGTGGCGGGTCTGGCGGCCGCTGATGCCCGCGCTCGAGGCCCACCACGACGTGCTCGCGCCGTCGCTGCCCGGCCACGCCGGCGCCGCTCCGCCGCCGCCGGCGGCCCGGCTCGGGGTGCCGTCGCTGGTCGACGCGGTCGAGGCCCAGCTCGACGCGGCGGGGATCGCGACCGCCCACCTCGCCGGCAACTCGCTCGGGGGCTGGGTGGCGCTCGAGCTGGCCCGCCGCGGCCGCGCGCGCTCGGTCGTCGCGCTGTCGCCGGCCGGTGCCTGGAGCAGCCGCCGCGACCTCGACCGGGTGATCCGGATCATCCGCGGCAGCCACCAGGCGCTGCACCGCGCACCGGCGCTCTCCGACCGGCTGCTGCGGCAGCCGTGGGCGCGCCGGATCGGGCTGCGGGCCGTCGCCGAGCGCGGCGACCACGTGCCGCTGGCCGACGCGCTCGACCTGGTCGCGGACGCCCGCGCCTGCACGATCGTGCCGGCGTTCCTGGACTGGGTCGCCGGCGACCGGCCGCTGCGCGGCGGGCCGCCGCTCGACGCCCCGCTGACCGTCGCCTGGGCCGAGCGCGACCGGACGCTGCCCTTCGACCGCTACGGTCGGCCGTGGCTGGAGGCCAGCGGTGCCGCCGAGCTGGTGCGGCTGCGCGGCGTCGGCCACGTCCCGATGCTCGACGACCCGGCCCTCGTGGCCCGCACGATCCTGAACGCGGCTCGCCGCGTCGACCACGCCCACGGAGCGCTCCAGCCATGACCGCCACCACCGACCTCCTCGACGGCCGCGACGGACGGATCGCCGTCCACCGCTGGTCGCCGCCCGTCCCCCGCGGACTGCTGCTGCTGGCCCACGGCTACGGCGAGCACGCCGGCCGCTACGCCGGTCTCGGCGAGCACCTGGCCGCCCGCGGCTGGCGGGTCGTCGCCCCCGACCACGCCGGCCACGGCTGCTCGGACGGCGAGCGGGCGCTGCTGCCCGACCTCGAGCGGCTGGCCGACGACCTGGCCCTGGTCGGCGAGCGGGCCCTCGCCGACGCGCCCGAGCTGCCGCTGGCGCTGCTGGGCCACTCGCTCGGCGGGATCGTGGCCACCCGCCTGGCCCAGCGACGACTGCTGCCGCTGGCCGGGCTGGCGCTGAGCGGCCCCGTGATCGGCGGCAACCCGGAGATCCTCGCGCTGCTCGACCTCGACCCGATCCCCGAGGTCCCGATCGACCCGGCGATCCTGTCGCGCGATCCGGCCGTCGGCGCCGCCTACGCCGCCGACCCGCTCGTCCACCACGGGCCGTTCCGGCGCGAGACGCTGGAGGGCGTGGCCGCCGCGGTGGCCGCGATCGCGGCGGCGCCGCCGCTCGGCGACCTGCCGCTGCTGTGGCTGCACGGCGAGGAGGACGCGCTGGCGCCGCTGGCCGTCACCCGCACCGCGATCGGCGGGCTCGGGGCGACCGCGGTCGAGCAGCATGTCTACCCCGGCGCCCGCCACGAGGTCCTCAACGAGACCAACCGCGACGAGATCCGCGCCGACCTCGACCGGTTCCTCGACCGGCTGCTCGTCGGCTGACGGCGGCGGGGGCGGGGGCGGCCACGCGCGGCGGCCGCCCCCGCCGGGTCACGGCCGGGTCCCGTCCCAGGTCGGCCGGGTGCCGTTCCAGTTGCCGTCGCCGGTCCGCTTGAGGCCGGGGGCGCCGGCCTGCCGGTAGAGCCCGTCCGGGTCGTAGACCTGGGTGTCCTCGTAGGGCCACGGCTGGGCCAGCTTGTCGGTCTGGCCGGTGAAGCGCAGCGTGCCCATCCCGACCAGGCAGACCACGTAGGCGAGGGCGATGATCGACCAGGCCGCGGCGAACTCGGTGAAGCGCGGGAAGCGGGCGAAGGTCCGCAGCTTGCGCGCCAGCCGCCGCTGCGGCGTCCGGCCCTCGGCGTCGCGGTAGAACAGCAGGCAGGTCGCCATCATCGTCAGCTCGAACAGCAGCGGCTCCCACAGCAGCTGCGCCTGCGACGTGTCGCCGCCGGAGATCAGCGGCCCCGGCGCCTGGCTGAAGATGAACGCCTCGGTCACGGTGCCGGCCCGGAAGCCGGCCAGGTCGAGGGTGAAGGTGACGCACTTGCAGACGATCAGGAGGCTGATCAGCGGGTGCCGCTGCATCCACGTGTCCGGGCCCTTGCGGCGTTGCGCCCGGTTGCGCAGCCGGCCCCAGATCCAGTGCGTCAGCAGCGCCGGATAGACCAGCCAGACCATGTAGAGCGGGAAGAAGAAGACCGGCTCGAAGGTCGGGGCCAGATCGGACCAGAACGGGATCGTCCCGTGCGGGATGTGCAGGAACCGCGGGTCGGTCGGGAAGTACCCGAGCCAGTTGTAGAACGGGTCGAAGAAGTACATCCCGCCGGCGGCGAAGGTCACCAGCAGTCCGTTCTCCAGCTTCCGCGAGCGCCACGAGCGCCAGCCGAAGACCCCGAGCAGGATCGCCGCGCCGCCGAACCCGACCGCCTGCCACAGCTGCGGCCAGTAGTCGAAGCCCAGGAACGGGGCGTTCGCGCGCGGGTTGCCGTTGACCCAGTGGGTGCCGATCGGGTTCGGGTCGCGGAGCGCGCCGGGGCCGGTCTCGGCCACGGCCAGCATCGCGCCGAAGATCAGCGCCAGGACGCCGAACGCGACGACGAGCCAGCGGCGCGAGGGCGCCGGCTCGTCGGGGTCGGCCAGGAGCGGCGTCGGCGGCCGGGGCGCTGGGCCCAGCCGCGGCGCCGTGGTCTCGATCGCGCTCATGACGTCAGGCGGCCGCGGCGTCCTTCTCGCCCACCAGGTCGCGGTAGAGCGGGAAGAGCGGCTTGGTCACCGGGACCAGCTTGAGGATCTTGCTGACCGGCCCGCGGGCCTTGACCTTGCCCTTGGCCAGCCCGACCGCGAGGTTGTACTCGCCGCGCCAGTACTTGTCGGCGATGTCGGCCGGCATCCACAGCTTGACGTCGGCGTCGGGCTCGTCGCCGCCGTCGACGACCTCCATCGGGTCGCTCATCCGGATCGTCAGCGAGCTGTCCGGGTCGGTGTAGTAGACCTGCATCACGACGTTCGAGGCGCGCAGCTTCGGCCCCGCCTCGGGGTGCTCGCTCGCCTGGCGGAAGACCCCGCCGATGTACTGGTAGACCTCGTCGGCGTCCTTGAAGAAGGCCATCTCGTCGCTCCTCGTCCTTGGTGGTCGCGAGCCGTCGAGGGGCACCGGCCCCACGGCGGTCTCCTGCGGGCAGACTCGCCGGCCGCCGATGGGGCGGACATCTCTCCCCAGGAGGAGATCCGTCCATCGAACGGTGCCGCCCGCTCGCGGTCGCAGGCCGCCGCTGCCCCCATCGGAGGAGGGCCTTCCTCCGATCCGAGGACGTTCGCTCCGGAGACCCCGTGGGAGCCTGGCGAGGTTGGTGCCGGTGCCTCGCGCGTCGGCTGGAGAGCGTGGAGAGCGCCGCCGCGGGCGGCGGGAGGAGTGGTGCGCGTGCAGCGGCAGACGGTCGACCCACAGGAATTCGTCCAACGGCTCGAGGCGTTCTTCGCCCGGGCGGCGCAGCAGCCGGAGCTGGCCGAGCGGATGTCGTTCGCCCGGACCACCGTCGCGCTGCACCTGACCGACGCCCCCGAGGGCACCGGCTGCACGCTCTACCTGGCGGGGACGCCGATCGAGGCCCGGGCCGGCGTCGACGAGCGGGCCGAGATCCACCTCCGCGCACCGACGCCGCTGTGGCTCGACATGCTGGCGGACCGGCTGCCGCTGCCGATCGCCGTCGCCCAGGGCAAGGTCGAGTACTCCGGGCCGGTCCGCAAGTTCCTGCGGGTGGCCCCGATCCTCAAGGGCTTCGACTTCGACGTCTGGCGCGGCCAGGTCGGCAGCGCGCCGGACGCGGTCCCGAACCCGGGCATGGACGCGGCCCTCGGGCGGGTCCGCTCCTGACCGCCGCGGCGGTCCGGCCCGCACGGGGCCGGCCCGCCGCCGGGGGCGGGCGCTAGATCGCCTCGGTCGGCTGCGGCGTCGTGCTGCTCCAGGCCGGCGGACGCCCGCCCGGCCAGTAGCCGAGGGCCAGCACCGCGACGCTGCCGACCCAGCCGGCCAGCATCGCGTCGCCGATCGGCAGCAGCACCATCGAGCCGGCCGCGGCGACCCCCCAGTAGCCGAGGAACCGCGTCAGCAGCCCGACGCGCATCGCGCCGGCCGCCAGCAGCGCCAGCCAGATCGCGAACACGATCCGCGTCGCCCCGTCGGCGACGCTCGCGGCCCGCAGCGCGCCGGAGTCGTCGATCAGCTCCCGCGCCCGCGCGGTGGTCCGCGCGCCGCCGGCCATGAAGTCGTCGGCGACCCCCTGGAGGGCCACGAAGCCGAACAGCGTGGCGCCGATCAGGAGTCCCGGACCGACCAGCGACAGCCAGGCGACCGCCGGCCGCGCGGCCCGCGGATCGCGGCGGCGCACCAGCGTCCACAGGAACAGGCCGACCACGGCCACCAGCGCCAGGCCGATCGAGCGCGACAGCACCGCTCCCGTGTGCTCGGCGACGTTCTCGTGGAAGTCGGCCAGGTGGCGGGCGCGATCGATCGGCTCGTCCGAGAACCCGGGGCCGACCGGCTTCGCCGACCCGGTGGTGGCGGCGCTGGCCAGCATCACCGCGGCGACCATCGCGACCACGCTGGCCAGCCCGGCCGGCCCGACGACGCGGCCGATCCGCCGCTCGCGCTCCAGGACCTCGCGGTCGGCGGCGGTGGCCGCCGGGGCGGGCGCGTCCGTCGGGCTCATCGCGCGATCCTCGCGCACGTCGGTCGCTCCGTCGACCATCAGGGGTCCGCGCGCGGGCCGCCGGCCTCGGCCTCGACCCGCGGGTACTTGCCGCTGTACTCCTTGTCGGTGTACGGCAGCGAGCCCGGCTCTCGGTAGGCGTTGTTGGCGGCGTGGACGAGCGACTTGACCGGGTCCTGGTCGAGCAGCAGCCCGAGGATCGCCCGGATCTCCGGCGTCTGGTTCGTGAACACCCGGTCGGTGATCGGGCAGAGGCAGCGGCCGATGCCGCCCCACTTGTCGAACATCAGGCCCTTGCCGAAGTTCGACACCAGGCTGCCGACGTCGCGGTAGTACGGCTTCAGGTAGTTCAGCGCCGGGTTCGCCTGGCGGAGCACGTTCTCCAGCCGCGGCACCACCGCGTCGGCGTCGCCGCTGAAGGTCCGCAGCTGGTCGAGCGCCGGGTTCGCGGCCCGGAACAGCGCCGGCAGCTCGTCGGTCAGCTTGCGGGCCCGGACGGCCGTCGGCGCCAGGTCGTCGAGCACCGGCCGCAGCGTCTGGAGCGAGGTCCGGGCGTCGTCGACGACCGGCGTGGCGGTGCGGGAGAAGGCCCGCAGGGTGCTGATGCTGCCGCGGGCCTGGCGCAGCGTCGGCGGAAGCGACTCGAAGGTCGTGCGGACCGCGGCGTCGCGGGCGGCGACGGCCTCGGCGGTCGTCTTCGCGGTCCGGATCAGCGACTGCAAGTCGCCGCCGCGGGCGCTGATCGCCTGCATCACCGTGCCGGTGTTGCGGACCAGCGCCCGCACCTGGTCGCGCTGCTCGTCGAGCACGGAGACCAGGCGGTCGGCGTCGTCGGTCAGCGGCGGCACCCGCCGGAAGAGGGCCTGGAGGTCGGCGGCGCGGCCGCGGACCGTCTTGCCGCCCGAGCGGAGGTTGCGGCTGACGTCGCGGCGGGTCTCGGCGTCGAGCGAGTTCAGGACCCGGTCGATCGGCACCGCCTCGCGCTGGCGGCTGACGGCCAGCGTCGCCCCGTCGGCCAGCGGCGCGCCCGAGCGCGGCGAGCCGGGGGTCACCTCGACGTAGTTCTCGCCGACCAGGGTCTTCTGGCGCACCTGCACCTTCGCGTCGCGGTAGAGCGGCGCGTACTTGCGGTCGAGCTCCAGCTGGACGTGGATCCGGTCGCCGACGTTGTCGATCTGGCCGACCGAGCCGATCTTGACCCCGGCGGCGCGGACGTCCGCGTGCTTCAGCAGCTGCTGCGAGTCGGTCATCACCGCGGTCACCCGGTAGGGGTTCTCCGAGAACGGCAGCCGGCCGCCGGCGGTGGTGTAGAAGTAGGCGAGGATCGCCCCGGCGCCGATCAGCAGCGCGATCAGCGCCAGCGACTTCCCGGCCAGGCGTCGCTGCTTCATCGGCCCGTCTCCTTGCTCTCCGGCGCGTCCGGCGTGGGCAGCGCGGCGGTGCCGGGCCCGTTGGCCTTCATCGCCGCCTGCGGATCCTTGAAGCACGGCGGCGCGATCCGCCAGTCCGGGTCCTTGATCAGCTCGAGCGGGGTGTGGAAGTCCACCACCACCGTCGCGCGGGCGTTGTTCGTCCGGTAGCTGTCGCCGTACTTCGTCATCGACATGATCCGGTTGAGGAAGGTGGAGACGATCGGCAGGCAGGGCTGCAGCAGCTTGGTGCCGATGTTCAGCTGGCTGGCCTGGCGCACCAGCGGCGTCAGCGCCTGCTCGCCGACCGCCGAGGTCCGCGGCAGCTCGGCGGCGAGCGGCCGCAGCTGGCGGACCGCCGGCCGCAGCGAGCGCAGCGCCGGCGTCGCCTCGCGCGAGAAGCGGTCCAGCTCGTCGAGCCCGGTCGGCAGCGCCTTGGCCACCGGCCCGAGCGAGCGCAGCGCCGAGTCGAGGGTGGTCTCGGTCCGGCGCAGGTTGGCGAAGGTCGTCCGCAGCTGCCCGAGCGTGCCCGGCAGCTGGCCGATCGTGCCGGCCAGCGAGCGGTCGTGCTGGGCGAGGGTGGCCAGGACCTTCTGACCGCCGTCGACGAAGCCGGCCAACTGGTCGTCGCGGGTCGCGAGGACGCGGGTCAGGTCGCCGAAGTTGTGGACCAGCCGGGCGACGTTGCGGCGGCGGCTGGTCAGCGCGTCGCCGAGCCGGGTCGCCGTCTCCAGGAACGGGCCGAGCTGGGCGAACGACCGCTGCAGCTGGGCGCCGCGGTCGTCGGTCCCGCGGGCCAGCTGGGTCAGCAGCTGGGCCAGCCGCGGGCGGGTGTCCTCGTCGAGCACGTTCAGCACCCGGCCGACCTCGACCATCGTCTTCGTCCGCCGGACCGACAGCGTCCCGCCGGGCGGCAGGATCGGCGCCTTGCGGCTGCCGCGGCTCTCGATGTCGACGTACATGTCCTCGAGCGCGGTGACCGGGCGGATCGCGACCTTGGCGTCGGTGTGCAGCGGGGCGTACTGCTTCTCGACGTTGATCTCGAGCACCGGCTGGCCGTTCTCCAGCCGCGAGTCGGTGATCGAGCCGGCCTTGACGCCGGCGATCCGCAGCTCGTGGCGGCCGGGCGAGACGCCCTCGACGTTGTCGAACGCGACCTTGTAGGAGACGTAGTCGACCCAGGGCTTGTCGCCGGCCAGGTTCTTGACGATGTAGACGGCGGTGGCGAGCCCGGCCAGGCAGAGCGCCAGGAACAGCAGCGCGGGGCGGACGGCTCGCTTGAGCTCGAGCTTGAGGCGGTCGAGGCCGGCGGTGTCGCTCATCGCGTCGCCTCCTTCTTCTCGCGGTCGGCGGTCCGGAGACCGCGGGCGACGGCCCGCAGCTCCGGCTTGTCCTTCAGCAGCGATCGGGTGGTGGCCTGGGAGACCGCGCCGCCCTTCACCTGCACCTGGTCGAGCGGGGTGCCGGTCATGACGCCGGTCAGCACCCGCACCAGCAGCTCGCACTGGACCTTCTGGTCGGCGGGGATGTACGAGTTGGTGATCCAGGTCTTGCAGGGCGAGAGGCCCTCGACCGACTCGCCGACGCCGGCCTCGAAGTTCGCCACCGCGCCCAGCCGGTCGCCGTACGAGGTGGCGCCGCCGACGTTCGACAGCGTCGGGCCGATCAGCTGGTAGTTGGGCCGGTCGGCCTCGACGTTCTTCTGCCGCGCCCAGGGCAGGATCGGGTGGATCAGGCGATCGAGCGTCGGCGTGATCGCACCGATGAAGTCGTTGCCGGAGCCGGTCAGCCGGGTCAGGTCCTGGACCGCCGGCCGCAGGTCGCGGACGGTCGGCTCGGCGTCGCGCAGCAGCGGCGTGGCCGCGACCAGCAGCCGCCGGGCCTGCTGCGCGCTGCCGGCGAGCTTGCGGGCCCCCGGGCGCAGCTGCTCGGCCAGCGGGTCGAGCACGTCGAGCGTGGTCCGCAGCCGGGCCATCGTCGCCCGGGTCTCGGCCAGCGCGCCCGGCGCGGCGCTCAGCAGGCCGCGGAGGTCGGCCTGGCGGGCGGCCGTGACGCCGAGCGCCAGGCGGCCGTTGGTGATCATGCCGGCCAGGTTGACCTCGCTGCGCGCGACCGCCCCGGCGGTCGCGCTGGTCTCGCGGACCAGCTGCTGGAGGTCGCCCGGCTCGGTCCCGCGCAGCGCTCGCAGACCGCTGCCGAGGGCGCGCATCGCCGGCCCGAGCGACTTCGTCGTCTGGCGGTAGCCGGTGCCGTCGGCGAAGCCGCGGTCGAACTCGCGGACGACGGTCTTCAGCGCCTGGCGGCCGTCGTCGTCGAGCGGCTCGATCGCCTCGTCGAGCTCGTTCTGGACGGTGGTGCGGTTGAGCGCGATCGTCCGCCCGCCGAGGTCGGGCGCGCTGCGCGAGCCCGGCTGCAGGTCGACGTAGAGGTTGCGTCCCAGCAGCGTCCGCCAGCGCAGCGCCACGGTCGCGTCCTGCTTGACCGCGACGCCCTTGCCGTCGTCGACCCGGAAGCTGATCCGGACCCCGCGGCCGGACGGCGCCCGCTCGACGCCGGTCACCTGGCCGACGTCGACGCCCTGCACCCGCACCGGCGTGTAGCCGGGGCGGACGTTGGCGCCGCTGGCCACGTCGGCGGTCACCTCGGTCCCCGACGTCCCGAACCCGGGGACCGTCGGCTTGGTGTAGATGACCCAGAGGAAGACCGCGACGAAGGCGACGAAGAAGGCGCCGTTGCGGACGTGCTTGGGGCGGTGCTGCCCCGGCTGGATCTCGAACCGGCCGCGGCCGGACCTGCGCGTGCGCCTGCTCATCGGATCACCGGGAACTTGGTGGAGTACGTGAGCCCCTTGGCCGACTCCTCGACCCGGGGCACGGGCAGCCCCGCCTCGCCCTCCTCGCCGACGCAGGGCGCCGGGTAGGGCGTGGTGTGGAGCAGGTTCTCGAGGATCGGCCGGCCGTCCGGCCCGGGCAGCTTGTTCGCCGTGTGCCCGCCGAGGATGTCCGCCGCCTGGAAGGCGATCTGGAAGCGGATGTAGTTCGTCTGCGGGTTGCCCCACTTCATCATCTCGCTCCAGCCCGTGAAGATGTTGCTCAGGTCGCAGGAGCGCGGCGCGACGGCCCGCAGCGTCGGCAGGATCGACCCGAACGCGGTGTCGACCCGGCCGAGCTGCGGCTGCAGCGCCTGGAGCATCCCGACGGTCGGATCGACCGCGTCCTTGGCCCGGTCGAGCGTGCCCTTGGCGTGCCGCAGGGCCGGCCGCGAGCTGCGCATCAGCGTCGTCGTCTCGCGCAGGGCGACCGGGGCCGCGCGCAGCGCCGGACGGCCGTCGCGGGCGAGGCCGCCGACCGCCCGCACCAGCCGGTCGACCTCGGGCAGCTGGGCCTGGGCCTGGCGGAGGGTCGGCGTCGCCTCGTCGAGCGTCGCGCCGAGCGCGTCGGCGTTGTCGGCCAGCGGCGCCAGCGCGTCGCGCTCGGGGCCGAAGCCGGCGGCCAGCGTCTCCCGCACCGGATCGATCGCGGCGGTGGCGCCCGCGGTCGAGCGGATCAGGCGGCTGGTGATGCCCGGCTCCTGGACCAGCGGCTCGGAGAACCGCTCGAGCGTCCGCAGGAAGGGCGGCAGCTGCTTGAGCGCCGCGTTCAGCGCCAGGCCGGAGTCGGCCGCACCGCCGCCCAGCTCGCCGAGCAGGCTGCGGGCCTGGGTCCGGGTCTCCGGGTCGAGCGTCCCGAGCACGTCGTCGAGCGCGACCGGGATCTTGGCGTTGGACGAGGGGATCGTCGCGCCCTCCGGCAGGTCGCGGCCGGAGCGGCCCGGGATCAGCTCCAGGTAGCGGACGCCGACCGCCGACCGCAGCCGGATCCGCATCTGGGTGTCGGACTTCAGCGGCGCGAACCGCTTGTCCAGCCGCAGGTCGACGAGCGCCTTGCCGTCCTTGACCCGCGGGTTGAGGATCTGGCCGGCACGGAGGCCGCCGATCCGCACCTCGTAGTGGTTGGAGAGGTTGTCCGCCCCGTCGAACTCGGCCTCGAGGTTGTAGTACTCGCGCCCCGGCACGGTGTCCGCGGCGCGGTAGCCGACCCACGCCATCGTGGCCAGCACGGCCAGCGCCGCGAGCCCGATCGCGAGCACCGACAGGCGGCTGGTGCGGCGTCCCGCCGCGCGGCGTCCGACTCGTCTCATCGTCCCAGGAGGTGGTTGAGGAGGGCGGCGACCGGCTCGCGGTCGCCCGGGCTCGGGGTCGTTCGGGCGGCGGAGGTGGTGGGCTCCGCCGGCGGCGCGGGCCGACGCCGCGGCGCGACCGTCTCGGCGGTCTCGCGGACCGCGCCGCTGAGGTGGCCGACGACCTGCGGCAGCATGCCGGCGGTCGCGCGGTCGCCGTCGCCGGTCGCGCGGCGGCGGACGGCCGCGCGGGCCGCCGCGGACGCCTTCTCCGGATCGGGCCAGTTGACCGACGGGTCGTCGGACCCGTTCGGGATCGCCGGCCGGAGGCTGTCGAGGATGCTGTAGAGGGTCTGGGTGCCGACCGAGACCTTGGCCCCGACGAAGTGGCCGAGGCTGTCGCGGTTCTTCGTCGCCAGCGACCAGTTCTGGAGGAACCAGAGCGCGTCCTCGAACGACCGCTTCTCCAGCTGGTTCAGCGGCTTGGTGGCGGTGTCGGAGACCTGCCGCAGCGTCTGCAGCGTCGGCACCAGCCGCTGGAGCGGCGCGACCGCGTCGCGGCCGAGCTTCTCCACCTTCGGCGCCGCGGCGGTCGCGGCCTTCAGGCTGTCGGTCGCGGCCTCGCGGAAGCCGGGCAGTGCCGCCAGGGTGCCCCGCAGCGGGCCGGCGGCCCGCTCGAGGTCGGCGGCGGCGGGCCGCAGGCTGGTGGCCGTCGTGTCCAGCTGCGCCAGCGTGCTGCGCAGGCGGGCCAGGCCGCCGGGCGCGGCGTCGAGCGTCCGTCCCAGCGAGGCCCGCCGCTCGGCGACCTCGCGGAGGGTGCGGTCGGCCTGCTCGATCAGGCCGGTCAGGTCGTCGCGCTTGCCGTTGACCGAGGCCACGATCCGGTCGCCCTGGTCGATCAGCTGGGTCAGCGAGCCGTTCTCGTTCGCGATCTCCGCGACCAGCCGGCGAGCGTCGTCGAGCGACGGCGGCATCGCGTCGAGCAGCTTCGCCAGGTCCTTCCCGCGCGACCCGAGGGCGACGCCGAACTCGTTGATCAGGACCTGCAGCCGGGTCCGCGTGTCGGCGTCGAACGTGTTCAGCACGTCGTCGAGCTCGACCGGCAGCGTGGCCCGCGTGCGCGGGATCGTGGCGCCGCTGGCCAGCGGCCGCCGCTGGTCGCCGACGTCGAGCGCGACGTAGCGCTCGCCGAGCAGGTCGGTCGGGCGGATCGCCGCCGACGCGCCGCGGCCGATCGGGGCCGCGTCGGGATCCAGCCGGAGGGTCGCGATCGCGGTGTCGCGATCGGTGATCCGCAGGGCCTTGACCGTCCCGCCCGGGACGCCGGCGATCTTGACCGACGAGTTCTTGCGCAATCCGCCGGCGTTCGGGAACTCGACCTCGACCCGGTAGCCGTCGTCGTCGCCGCTGAGCAGCACCCAGCCGACCAGCAGCACCGCGAGCAGCAGCGCGCCGGCGGCGATCCGTCGCACGTTCATCAGGGGCGCTCCTCGGGGTCCTTGCTCGGGTCGAGCGACTCGGGTCCGACCCCGCACTCGGGGATGAACCACGGCTGGTCGGCGGTCAGCCCGGGAGGCCGCGGGTAGGCGTACTTCTTGAGGCCGATCTTCGTGAACAGCTCGGGCGTGATCACCGACGGCCAGGCATGGACCGTCGCGGTCGACGCCTGCGGACCGGCGCGGACGCCGCCGAGCCGGATCAGCCCGTTCTCCTCGCGGCCGCGGTACGGCATCGGCTGGTCGAGCAGCAGCGTCTCCGGCGGCGGCTCCTTCGACTTCAGCGTGTAGGTCTGCATCCAGCTGGCCGCGCCGATCACGGCGCCGCCGGCCTCGGGGGCGTACGGTCGCAGGCAGCGGACGATCGGCTCGGCTTCGCGCAGGATCCGCTCGGTCTTGCGCAGGAACGGGGTGCCGTTGGTCAGCAGCGTGTTGAGCTGCGGCGCGACCGCGGTGGTCGTGCGGACCGTCGCGAGCGCCGTCGGCACGATCCCGTAGAGCCGGTTCAGGGCCGGGGTCGCGACGCGCGCCAGCGGCTTCAGCTCGGCGACGCCGGGCCGGACGTCGCCGACCAGCGCGGTCAGCCGGCCGACGCTGCCGTCGACGCGGGCGAGCGTGGTGCGGGCCTCGCCCATCGCCGGCGCGACCCCGTCGAGCGTGGCCTGGATCTCGCGCGTGCGCGAGCCGAAGGCCTCGAAGGTCCGAGCCGCGACGGTCACCAGGTCGCTGACGGCCGGCGCGCGGCTGGCGATCGTGCGGGTCAGCCGGTCGCTGTTGCGGACCAGCCCGCGCAGCGCCACGGTGTCGCTGCCGAGGTCCTTGACGAAGCCGTTGATCTCGCGCAGGCCGCGACCGGTCGCGGCGATCCCGCGGTTGGCGTCGGCCTCGGTCCCGGAGACCGCCCGGTCGACGTTGCCGTTCAGCGACTTGACCTCGTCGCGGGTGTCCTGGTTGAGCGTGTTGAGGACCTCGTCGACCTCGACGGCCGGGCGGGTGTCCTTGGCGGCGATGATCCCGCCGTCGGGGATCGCCGGAGCGTCGCGCGGGCCGAGCTGGAGGTCGAGCTTGCGGGTGCCCGAGCCGATCGTGGTGCCCCAGCGGCTGGTGACCGTCGTGCCCTTGGGCAGCGGCCAGTAGTCGTCGTCGTTGATGGCGATCTCGACGATCGCGCGGCCGTCGGCGTACTCGACGGCGCCGACCTTGCCGACGTCGAGGCCGTCGACCTGGACGTCGAGGCCGCGGGCCAGGTTGAAGGCCGACGAGAACGAGGCCCGCACGACGTGCTGCTGCTCGCGGGTGCCGACGACCCAGAAGGCGAAGACCACCGCCGCGGCGGCGCCGACGATCATCCACGGGTGGCCGATCAGCCAGCGGACGGCGGCGAGCGGGCCGCCGCCGCGGCGCTGCGGCGGCCGCCGGCGCGGCGGCGGGCCGCCGTTGGACGGGCGCCCGCTCTCGCCGATTCGGCGCAGGGGCAGCCGCGGAGTGTCCTGTTGCTCTGACACGAGTCGTCACCCTCCGACCGGGAGCTTCGGATCCACGCCCCAGAAGAAGAACGTGAAGCCTTCGTTGAGCACCATCGTCAACATCAACGCGACGACCATCGATCTGGCCGTCGCCTCGCCGACGCCGACGGGACCACCACGAGCGGTGTACCCGTAGTACATGGAGGCGATGACGATCGCGATCCACATCACGAGCGTCTTGGTGTAGCTGAAGAGGATCGACGGTCCGTCGGTGAACGACCAATGGACCGACTCCCACGCCCCGCGCGAGATCTCCCCGATCTGGAAGAGGATCACGAAGACCTCGCCGAGGTAGAAGAGCACCAGCCCGACGACGAAGATCGGCAGCGACACGAGGATGTTCGCCAGCAGCCGCGTCCCGATCAGGTACCGCATCGGGTTGAGGCCGAGCGACTCCATCGCGTCGATCTCCTCGTTGATCCGCATCGAGCCGATCTCGGCCACGTACCCGCAGCCGATCTTGGCCCCGACCATGTACGCGAACATGAACGGCGTCGCCTCGCGGATCGGGCAGAGGGCGCTGAAGACGCCGGCGTAGCTCGACGCGCCGTAGCCGCGCAGCACGTAGACCGATTCGTTGCCGCAGGTCAGCCCGAAGGTGAACTGCATCGCCCACAGGACCAGCGCCGAGCCGGTGATCAGCAGCGCGATCTGGCGCAGCATCTCGGCGCTGTAGCGCAGCACGCCCGGCAGCTCGATGATGGCGCGGAACCCGAAGGCCGCGATCTGGCCGGCCTCGACCAGGATGTTGCGGACGGGATCGACGAACCCGTTGGCGAACCGCTCCAGGCCCGACGGACGGCTCGTCCGCCGCCGGCGCGGCTCGTACGGGGAGGGCTGAACTCCAGCTTCCACGGTGCTCTCCCGGCCTCAGCGAAGCGTGGACGTCTCCGGGAACGCGCCGAGCAGCAGCGAGTTCAGGAGGTAGTTGTAGACGTAGACCGCGCAGAACGAGACGACGACGGCCTGGTTGACGGCGCGTCCGACCCCGGCCGCGCCGCCCTTGGCGTTCATGCCCTTGTAGCAGCAGACCACCGCGATGATGAACCCGAAGGTCAGCACCTTGAGGGTGTTGAACACCACCTCGGCGATCGTGAAGTTCGACGAGAAGGTCGACAGGTACCCGGCGGCCGACTCCTGCCAGACGGTCATGTTCGCGATCAGCTGGCCGACGAGGCTGATCGCCGTGTTCCAGTAGTTGAAGACCACGGTCATCAACCCGAGCGCGAAGAACCGCGGCACGATCAGGGTCTTGACCAGGTCGGTGCCGAGG
The DNA here is from genome assembly GCF_034096925.1 of Patulibacter defluvii. Taxonomy (NCBI): domain Bacteria; kingdom Bacillati; phylum Actinomycetota; class Thermoleophilia; order Solirubrobacterales; family Patulibacteraceae; genus Patulibacter; species Patulibacter defluvii. The sequence goes on along the minus strand of NZ_JAWZSQ010000017.1, from coordinate 78,246 downwards.
ACCGCCAGCGCGTCCAGCTCGTCGCGGACCTTGCGGGCCCCGAGGTCGGCGCAGATCGCGGTCCCGGCCACTCCCGCGATCACCATCCCGTTGATCCAGGTGGCGAGCTCGCGGACCGAGGCCATCACCGCGAAGGCACCGAGCCGGTCGGTGGTGGCCAGCGTGGCGAGGATGCTGCCGCCGGTGACGCCCGGCGCGCCGTACGAGAAGACCAGCGTGCAGAACATCAGCGGGATGAACGCCCGCTTGGTCACCAGCCAGCACTGCTCGATGAACTCGCCGCCCCAGTTGTAGGGCGGGGCGACCGCGGCCCGCATCGTCTGCAGGGTGAGGATCGTCATCCCGGTCAGCTGCTCGAGCCAGCCGAGCGGCGCGGGCAGGCCCTTCGGCGGCGCCGGTGGCCGCGTGAGGCCGCCGGGCAGTCGGCCACGCTCGACCGCTGCTCCGCTGTTGCTCCCGGTGGCTGTGGCCATCAGGCGTCTCCGTCCAGGCTCATGAGGTCTCTCTCCCAGCGGGATCCGGACGCCACTCCCCGGCGCGGTTCCCGACGAGAGCTACCGTATGGCGGCCCGTCCGCAGGAACCATCCTGCGGGGGGAGAGGATCCCTCCCCCCTTGGTGGGAGAACGCCGTCCGCACCCTCGCCACGACGCACGACGGCCGGGAGCGAGGCTCCCGGCCGCCAGGGCTGGATCGGTGTCGGAGCGCGGCCGCGAGGGCCGCGGGACGGGGCTCAGCCCGCCGTCAGCGAGGCGGGATCGAAGCCCTCCTCCCAGTAGTGCGGGGTGATGATCGGCAACCCGAGCTGCTGGAAGACCGGGTTCTCGTTCAGGAACGTCGACTCGAGGGTGATCTTGCCGTCGTCGTCGAACTGCAGGAACGTCGATCCCTTGCTCGTCAACGTGCGGCCCTCGACGGGCAGCCCGTGGAACGTCTCCAGGCCCTCGACCGACCAGTCCCAGTGGATCATCAGGTGGCCGTTGCCGGCGAACGCCTCGGTCACCGTCAACGTCTGGACGCCGAGGCCGTTGTCGCGGTCCCGGTTGACGTACGGCGCGAGCTGCGTGCGCAGGTCCTCGCGGTCGCTGATCGTGTCACCGAGATGGTCGTCGACCATCCGCTCCTCGATCGTGAAGAACTGGTCCTCGGCGTAGAGCGCCGCGTGGGCGTCGAGGTCGCTGGTGCGGGTCTCGGCCCAGGTGCGGGCGAAGTCGATGCTGGTCATGTCGTTCCTCTCAGGCCGCCGGGACCGCCGGCGCGACGGGGATCCGCGGCTTGACGACGCCGGGGTGGCCGATCGCGTGCAGGATCGCTCCCACGTCCCACCACGAGGACTCGCGCACGATCCGCCCGTCGTCGTCGTAGACGTGGAAGGTGTGGCCCTGGGTGAAGAACGGCTTGTTCGTCACGTCGAGGCCGATGAAGTTGCCCGCGTCCTCGGGCGTCCACTCCCAGCGGATCAGGCCGCTGCGCCGGTCGCCCTCGTAGCCGCGGATGCGGAAGTTGTGGACGCCGAGGCCGTTCTCGCGGTCCTTGTTGGCGTAGAGGACGAAGATCCGTCCCAGGTCGCCCTTGTCGCGGATCTGGTACTGGTCGAGGATCGGGTCCTCGAAGACGAAGTCGTCGGCGTACAGCTCGCAGATCGCCTCCGCGCTGTGCCGGAACGCCTTCAGCCACTTGACGGCGAACGCGTAGTCCATCGGGTCCTCCCTTGAGGTGCTCGTGTGGGCCGGGGCCGGTCCTCCGCAGCGGGGGAACGACCCTCGGAGCGACCGTAGTCCGGCCTCTCCGCCGCGCCGTCTTCCCGCGGGAGGAACCGCACTGCCCGAAGGGAGGACCGCTCAGCGGACGCCGGTCGCGGCGGTCTCGATCAGCTCGCGGATCAGGTCCAGCGCCTCCGGGTTCTCGGCCCCGGAGAGGTCGCCCGGGTCGTCCCCGACGGTGACCGCCCGGATCGCGCGGCGCATGATCTTGGCCGAGCGCGTCTTCGGCAGCGCCGGGGCCCGCAGCACCCGGGCGGGGGTGAACGGCTTGCCCAGCTCGCGGCCGATCGCGCCCCGGAGGTCGTCGGAGACGTCCTCCCCGTCGGGCTCGGTCGGCGTCCAGTAGCACCAGATCGCCTCGCCCTTGGTCGGATCCGGCACGCCGATCACCGCCGCCTCGGCGACGGCCGGGTGCCCGATCAGGATGCTCTCGACCTCGGCCGGCCCGACCCGCTTGCCGGCGACGTTGAGCGCCTCGTCGGAGCGGCCGTACAGGAACCACTGCCCGTCGAGGTCGGCCTTGGCCCAGTCGCCGTGGCGCCAGACGCCGGGGAAGGTCGACCAGTACGCCTCGCGGTAGCGCTCGGGGTCGCCCCAGACGCCGCGGGTCATCGCCGGCCACGGCTGACGGCAGACCAGCTCGCCCAGCTCGCCGCGGACGGGGCGGCCGCCGGCGTCGAAGACGTCGACGTCCATCCCCAGCGACGGGCCGCCGAGCGAGCAGGGCCGGATCGGCTCGACCACGAACGGCGACAGGAAGGCGCCGCCGATCTCGGTCCCGCCGGAGAAGTTGATGATCGGCGCACGGCCGCGGCCGACGGTCTCGCTCAGCCACCAGTAGGAGTCCTCGTCCCACGGCTCGCCGGTCGACCCGAAGGTCCGCACCGACGAGAGGTCGTGGCGGCGCGGGTGGTCGTCCCCGTGGGCCTTGAGCGCGCGGATCAGCGTCGGCGAGACCCCGAACATCGTCACCCGGTGGCGGGCGACGAGCTGCCACAGCCGGTCGGGGGCGGGCGTGTCGGGGGCGCCCTCGTAGAGCAGCAGCGTGCCGCCGAGCGCGTGGGTCCCGAAGGTCGAGAGCGGCCCCATCACCCAGCCCATGTCGGTGATCCAGGAGAAGACGTCGCCGCGCCGCAGGTCGAACTCGTAGGCGACCTCCGAGGCGACCTTGACCAGGAAGCCGGCGTGGGTGTGGACGGCGCCCTTCGGCCGGCCGGTGGTGCCCGAGGTGTAGCCGAGCAGCAGCGGGTCCTCGGCGCTCGTCGCGGTCGCCGGGACCGGACCGTCGACCGGCGGCGCGAACGCGCTCCAGCCGATGTCGATCGGGGCGCGGCGGACCGCGGCGTCGGTGTCGGGCCGCTCGACGACCACCACCGTCTCGACGCTCGGGCACGAGGGCAGGGCCTCGTCGAGCGCCGGCTTCATCGGCGCCCGCCGGCCGCGTCGCCACGACCAATCGGCGGTGATGACGAGGCGGGCCTGGGCGTCGTCGAGCCGCGACGCCAGCGCCGAGGCGGCGAAGCCGGAGAAGAGCGGCACGTAGAGCGCGCCGACCTTCGCGATCGCGTAGGCGGAGACGACCGCCTCGGGGATCATCGGCAGGAACACGCCGACCGCGTCGCCGCGGCCGATGCCGCGGGCTCGGAGCGCGGCGGCCACCCGGTCGACGGCCTCCGCCAGCTCGCGGAAGCTGAGGGTCGTGACCACGCCGGCCTCGTCCTCGTGGATCACCGCCGGCGTCTCGGCGACGGCCGGATCGTCGCGCCAGCGGTCGACGCAGGCGCTGGCGACGTTCAGCTCGCCGCCGACGAACCACTTCGTCCACTCGACGCCGCCCGACCCGTCGCGGACCGCCTCGTAGGGGCGGGCGAAGGGCAGCTCGAGGTCGCGGACGACGAGGTCCCAGTACCAGTCGATGTCGGCGACCGACTGGCGGCGCAGCTCGTCGATCGTGGCCGCGCCCGCCTTGGCCATCAGCCGGGTGACGTTCGCCTCGGCGATCCTCTCGGCGGTCGGCTCCCAGGCGTAGCGTTGCATGCGCGGGACTGTCCTCGCCCGCGCGCGGGCCGACAACGCCCGCCGGGAGGACGAAGCTCCGCCGACGGGGGTATCCCGTCAGATCGCCGCGGCGCTGCCGGCGGCGGCCCGGGCGAGCGCCTCGAGCTGGACCAGCCGCTCGTCGACCGTCTCGCCGATCGGGTTGACCAGCAGCGTGTCGACGCCGGCGTCGGCGTAGGCGGCCAGCCGTTCTCCGACGGTGGCCGGGGTCGCGCAGAGGCAGACCGTGTCGATCAGCTCGGCGGGCAGCGCCGCCATCGCCTCCTCCTTGCGGCCGTCCAGGTAGAGGTCCTGGACCCGGTCGGCGGCCTCGCCGAAGCCGTAGGAGCGGACGAGCGTGTTGTAGAAGTTGCGCTCCCGCGAGCCCATCCCGCCGACGTAGAGGGCGAGCATCGGCCGGACCGCGTCGCGGGCGGCGTCGAGGTCGTCCATCACGGCGGCGTAGACGAGCGGGGTGATGGCGACGTCGGCGACGGTCCGCCCGCCGCGCTCGGCGCCCTCGCGCAGCAGCGCGGTGGTGGCGTCGACGTGCTCGGGCGAGAAGAGGACGGGGATCCAGCCGTCGGCGATCTCGCCGGCGAGGGCGGTGTTCTTCGGTCCGATCGCGGCCAGGTAGACGGGGATCCGCTCCTGGTGGGGGGCGATGGTCAGCTTCAGCGCCTTGCCGGGGCCGTCGGGCAGCGGCAGGGTCAGGGTCTTGCCGGCGTAGGAGACGCGCTCGCGGGCGAGCGCCATCCGGACGACGTCGACGTACTCGCGGGTGCGGGTCAGGGGCCGGTCGAAGCGCGAGCCGTGCCAGCCCTCGGCCACCTGCGGTCCCGAGGTGCCGAGCCCGAGCCGGAAGCGGCCGGCGGACAGCTGGTCGAGCGTCGCCGCGGTCATCGCCGTCATCGCCGCCGAGCGGGCCGGCATCTGGAAGACCCCGGAGCCGATCGCGATCCGCTCGGTCTGGGCCGCGATCCAGGCCAGGACGGTGGCGGCGTCGGAGCCGTAGGCCTCGCCGACCCAGACCGAGGCGAAGTCGAGTCGCTCGGCCTCCTCGACCAGCCGCAGCTGCTCGGCGGCGTCGAGGCCGAGACCCCAGTAGGCGATGTGCAGACCAAGTCGCATCAGGGCCGCGACGCTATTGCCGCCGCTCGCCGTCGCTCGCCTCCCCTTGGGGGCATCTCGCTCCCCCAAGCGGCTCCCCCGTCGGCCGCGCCGCCAACGGGAGCGGGCGACGCGGCCTCGGGGAGGAGGCGTCCGCGGCGCAGGGCCGCGGCGCACTTATGGGTGGTTCGCGTCGGACGCCGGAAGACCCTCCGACCCGCTGCCCGCGCGAACGCGGCCGCCCGCCGGACACCAGACCGGGACCGGCGACCGGACCGGGCACAGCTTCCCCGCCGCGGCGGCGGCCGGCATCCCTCCGGGGAGGGGGATTGGTCCCGCAACCGGGCGATCGGAGCTGGTGGATCGGGAGCCGGCCCACCGCCGCTCCTACGGCCCCAGCCCCTGCTGCCGCTCGACGACCATCCCCTCGCGGACGTAGGTCATGCAGGTACGGGTGTTCGGCACGCCGTCGATCACCGCCAGGCACTCGAAGCAGACGCCCATCCCGCAGAACGCGCCGCGCGGCTCGCCCTGCGGCGTCGTGCGGGTGCGCAGGTCGCCCTCGGCCATCAGCGCCGCGGCGACGCTCTCGCCGCGGTGGGCGACCAGCTCGCGGCCGTCGACGCGGAGGGTCACCGGCGCCCCGCGCTCCACCGCCGGGCCGACCGGCGGCCGCGGGGTCCAGGCCGCTCCGGCCTCGGGCTCAGGCCGCGGCCGGCGGATCCGCATCGAGCAGTCCCTCCTCGACGAGCACCGCGCGCATCGCGGCGATCGCCTCCGGGTCGGTGATCGGCAGCCGCGGCGGGCGGACGTGACCGGTCGGCTGGCCGAGCAGGCCCATCAGCACCTTCAGCTGGCTCTGGTACGCCCCCCAGTGGCCCGCCCAGCCACCGGGCAGCCAGAGCTTCGGGAAGAGCCGCTCGACGACGTCGGCGTAGGCCTCGGCGGCCGCGAAGTCGCCGGCCCAGACGTCCTCCCAGAACGTCGGATCGGGCCGGCCGGCCAGCGAGCCGCCGCCGACGGTGCCGTCGCCCCCGCTCTCGCGCAGGACCTCGAGGCCGCGCCGGGTCATGAACGGCCCGAAGACGCGGATCCGGTCGACGACCGCGCGGGTGGTGGCGTAGAACTGCTCGGCGTCCGGGGTGCTGTCCTTGATCGCCACCACGTGCGGCAGGTCGGCCAGCCGCGACGCCAGCTCGGGGCCGATGTCGACGCTGGTCCCGTGCGGCCAGTTGTAGACCGCGATCGGCCCGTCGACGCGCTCGCCCAGCTCGCGGTAGTAGGCGACCGTCTCGTCGGGGAACGGCTTCGCGTAGGGCGGCGGGGTCGAGATCACGCCGTCGGCGCCGGCGTCGAGGGCGTGGCGGGCGATCCCCGCCGCCTCGGCCGCGGTGTAGGCCGTGCAGCCGACCAGCACCGTCAGCCGGCCGGCGGCCTGCTCGACCGCCGCCTCGGCCACGATCCGCCGCTCCTCGGTCGTCTGGGCGAACCACTCGCCGCAGGTCCCGTTGACCATGATCCCGTGCATGCCCTGCTCGACGTAGTGGTCGACCAGCGCCCGCAGCGCGACGAGGTCGAGCGCACCGTCCTCCCGGAAGGGGGTGATGAACGCCGGGAAGTACCCGCGCCAGTCGATGTCGTTGCGGTCCATTGTGGGCCTCGCTTCCTCTACGGGGTGGGGCGTCCGGCCGCCATCCGGCGGTCGGGGTCGTACTCGGGCGGGAACGGCGCCGCGGCGGCCGGGTCGAGCAGCTGGTCGGCCAGCCGCCGGGCCAGCAGCGGGCTGAGGGTGAAGCCGGTCGAGGCGACGCACGCGTGGTAGCCGGGCACGAGCGTCGAGCCGCCGACCACCGGCGAGAGGTCGTCGGTGAACACGATCACCCCCGACCAGGTGCGCACCACGCGGACGTCGGCCAGCGCCGGGATCACCCGCACCGCCACCGCGGTGTTGCCGGCAGCGCTCTCCCACGAGGTCGGGTAGCGGCGCGGCGGCGGCGCGGCCGGGGTCGGCCAGCCGCCGCCGATGATGAACGTGTCGTCCGAGGACTGCTTGAGCGTCAGCCGGCGCCCGATGTGCTGGACCATCGGGTCGAGCAGCCGCGCCCGCCGCTCGGTCACGTTGACGTGCAGGCCCTCGCGCCGGACCGGCAGCCGCAGCCCGACCAGCCGCGCCTGGTCGCCGGCCCAGGCGCCGGCGCAGTTGACGATCCGCCGGGCGTCGATCTCGCCGGCCGAGGTCGTCACCCGGAAGCCGCCGCCGGGCCGCGGATCGATCGCGGTCACGTCGACGTGGGTCCGGATCGCGGCCCCGTGCTCGTGCGCGCGCAGCGCGTAGGCGGGGGCGGCGATCAGCGGGTTGGCGTGGCCCTCCTGAGGGCAGTACGAGGCCCCGGCCAGGTCGGGGGCGAGGAACGGCGCCCGCCGCCGCAGCTCGTCGCCGGTCACGACCTCGGTCACGATCCCGGCCTGCCGCTCGAGCTCGCGCTTGTCGTGCAGGACCTGCAGCTGCTGCTCGGTCTCGGCCACCATCCAGCCGCCGGTCAGGTGGACCCCGAGCGGGACGTCGAGCTCCTCGTCGAGCGCGTTCCAGACCTCGTAGGCGGCCAGGTTCAGGCGCGCCTCCTCCAGCAGCCGCTCGGTCGCGGCGGTCGGCGAGCCCGCCGCCGGCAGCTGGTGGATCGCCAGCTGGATGTGGAAGCTGCCGGCGTTGGTGCCCGAGGCCTCGCGGTTCAGCTCGCCGCGCTCGACCAGGGTCACGTCGACCCCGCCGCGCGCCAGGTAGAAGGCGAGCGCCGTCCCGGCGATGCCGCCGCCGATCACCAGCACGTCGGTCGCGGCGGGCAGCGGGGCGTTGGTCTGCTCGTAGCGCAGCCAGCGCGGCAGCGGACGCGCGGCGGGCTCAGTCATCGGCCAGCTCCCCGGCCGGCACGTCGGCGTCGTCGGCCTGGCGGGTGAAGAGCGTCCGGCCGTCGACGGCGTCGTCGGCCAGCGCGCCGATCGGCACCGGCCGGACCGGCATCCGCGGAGTGGCCAGGGCGACCGCGCCGGGCGCCTGGTCGTGACGGCGGGCGATCATCGCGGCCACCTGGCGCTGGCAGGACCGGCCCTGGCAGGGGCCCATCCCGGCCCGGGTCAGCGCCTTCACCACGTTGATGTCGCGGGTGCCGTCGATCGTCTCGGCGAGCCGCTCGGCGGTCACGCTCTCGCAGCGGCAGACGGTCGTCTCCGGCGTGGCCAGCTCGAAGACCCCGGGGCCGACGTCGTGCATCCGCCGCAGCGCCCCGGTCAGCGCCTGGCGGCGACGGCGCAGCCGCCGCGACGGCGCGGCCTCGCGGTCGGCGGTGGCGGGATCGACCGCGCCGAGGTCGAGCGCGACGCCGAGGCCGGCGATCCGCCCCTCGGCGACGGCCACCACCGAGCCCTCGACGCCGGTCCCGTCGCCGGCGGCGAAGACGTGCGGGCGCGAGGTCCGCAGCCAGTCGTCGCGACGCACGACCCAGCCGCCGAGCTGCTCGTCGAAGTCGAAGTCGCAGCCCGCCAGCCGCAGCAGCTCGATCGAGGGCACGAAGCCGTAGCCGATGCAGAGCACGTCGGCCGGCTCGGTCTCCTCGCTGCCGGCGACCGGGCGCCAGTCGCCGTCGACCGCGGCGTGGGTGACCTGCTCCACGCGGCCGTCGCCCTCGGCCCGGACCACGATCCGCCGGTAGCGCAGGGGGACCCGCCGCCGCAGCAGCTCCAGCCGGTAGCGGACCGCGTCCTGCAGCAGCTGGCGGTTGCCGGGGGCCGCGCCGGCGATCCGCAGCAGGTCGCCGACCCGCGGCGCGGGTCCGGCCTCGAGCACCGTCCGGATGCCGGCGCCGTAGCCGAGCAGCTGGGCCGGGAACGCGAGCGCCAGCGGACCCGCGCCCGCGAAGACCATCCGCCGCCCCGGCAGCACCCGCTGGGCCTTGACGATCGTCTGCAGGCCGCCGGCGGTGAGGACCCCCGGCAGCGTCCAGCCGGGGAAGGCGACCGGCCGGTCGTGGGCGCCCGGCGCCAGCACCAGCCGCCGGGCGCGGACGGTCCGCGCCCGCCCGCCGTCCGGCACCAGCACCGCCTGGTCCCCCTCCAGGGCGACCACCGCGGTGCTGGTCATGATCGACGCCCCCGAGCGTTCGGCGGCGTCGATCAGCGCGCGGCCCTCGCGGTGCTCGCGGCCCATCGCCGCCGGGTCGCGGACGACGATGCCCGGACCCGGCTGCTTGTGGACCTGCCCGCCGAGGGTGACGCGCTCCTCCACGAGCGCGACGTCGAGCCCGTGACGGGCCGCGACGGTCGCCGCCGAGAGACCAGCCGGTCCCCCGCCGACGACCAGGACGTCGTAGCGCTCGCGGTCCATCGAGCCTCAGCAGCCGCTCGGCATCTGCGGCATCTCCTTGACGCCGAAGTTCTTCTTGTAGAGCCGCTCGAGGGTGCCGTCGGTCTGGGCCTTGCAGAGGAACTGGTCGAGCCGCTGGACCAGGGCGCTGTTGCCCTTGACCACGCCGTAGGAGCCGTACTGGACGTCGAGCGGCTTCGGGAAGTCGGCCTTCACCAGCTGGCCCGGGTTGGACTTCTGGTACTGGGCCAGCAGGTAGTCCTCGAGCACCGACGCGTCGGCGCGCTTGGTCGCCACCTGCAGCAGCGCCGCGTTCTGCTCGCTGAAGCCGGTCACGCTCGCCTTCGGGAAGGTCTTCTTCGCCAGCTGCTCGCCGGTCGAGCCCTGGAGCACCGCGAACTTGCGGCCGCCCTGGTTGAAGGCGTCGATCGTCGCCGGGATCGTGCTGCCCTCGCGGACCGCGACGACCTGGGCGTAGGGGACGTAGCCGCGGCTGAAGTCGATCGCCTTCTTGCGCTCCTCGGTGGCCGCGAGACCGACCGAGACGATGTCGAACTTCTTGCTCTGGAGGCCGGGGATCAGGCCGTTGAAGTCGAGGTTCTCGATCTTCAGCTTGACGCCGAGGTCCTTGGCCAGCTCGTTCAGCAGGTCGACGTCGTAGCCGGCCGGCTCGCCGTCCTTCAGGTACATCTCGGGCTCGAACTGCAGGTTCATGCCGACGGTCAGCGTGCCCTTGTTCTGCAGCCCGAGCGGGTTGTCGCTCGAGCCGCCACCGTCGCCGTCCGAGCCGCCGCAGGCCGAGAGGACTACCGCGGAGGCGACGACGGCAGCCGCCGCCGTGGCCCGTCGGACCTGCCGACGGAGCCGGGAAGAGGTGATGCGCATGGTGCTCCTTGTGGGGTTGGGGTCCGAATGCCTCAGGCGGAGGCGGTGGGGGACGCCGTCTCGGCGTCGATGAGGGCTTGGATCCGTCGCTGGCGGCGACCGCGGATGGCCCGCGAGACGACGCCGTTGGGCGGGGCCTCCATCGTGCGCTCGACCAGGCGGAAGAGGAAGTCGATCGCGAACGCCACGAGCACGTAGAGCGCGGCGGCCGCCGTGTAGAGGACGAACGGCTGGAAGGTGGTGGCGACGACGTTCTGCGTCACGCGCACGACCTCGAGCAGGCCGATCACGGTGAAGACCGAGGTGTCCTTCACCATCCCGATGAACATGTTGCCGACGTTCGGGATCGCGATCTTCGTCGCCTGCGGCAGGGTCACCGAGAGGAAGACGCGGATCGGCTTCATCCCGAGCGCCAGGCCGGCCTCCTGCTGGCCCTTCGGGATCGCCTCCAGCGCCGACCGGAAGATCTCGGCCAGGAACGCGCTGTAGAGCAGGGTCAGGGCGATCACGCCGGCCTGGAAGACGCTGAACTTCACGTCGAGCGCCAGCGCGACGCCGAAGTAGACCCAGATCACCGTCACCAGCGCCGGGATCCCGCGGAAGACGTTGATGTAGATCGCCGCGATCCAGGAGAACGGCGCCGGCCGCATCCGCACCAGCGCGAGCGCGAGGCCGAAGACCAGCGACAGCGCGAGCGCGACGACCGCCACCTCGAGCGCGGTCAGCAGGCCGTTGAGGAGGTCGGACCGGTAGTCCCAGACCAGCCCCCAGTCGTAGTTCGCCAGAGGCATCAGAGCACCGCCGAGAGGAAGGCCGAGGTACGGGCGTTGGTGGGGTTCGCGTAGATGTCGCGGCCCCCGGTCTCGACGACCTGGCCGTCCTCCATGAAGACGTTGAGGTCGCCGATCTCGCGGGCGAAGCCGAGCTCGTGGGTGACGATGAGCATCGTCATCCCGGTCTCGGCCAGCTCGCGCATGGTGGCGAGGACGCCGCCGACCAACTCCGGGTCGAGCGCCGACGTCGGCTCGTCGAAGAGCATCACCTGCGGGTCGAGCGCGAGCGCGCGGGCGATCGCCACCCGCTGCTGCTGGCCGCCCGAGAGCTGACGCGGGTAGTGGGCCGCCCGCTCCAGCAGGCCGACGCGGCGCAGCGCCTCGGCCGCCCGGTGCTCGGCCTCCGGACGCTTGAGCGCGCGGACCGAGCGCAGCGGCAGCCCGACGTTCTCGAGCGCCGTCAGGTGCGGGAAGAGGTTGAACTGCTGGAAGACCATCCCGACGTTGCGCCGCAGGTCGAGCGACCGCCCGCGCTGGCGGACCGGCTCGTCGGGCAGGCCGGGGCCGTACTCGACGCCGTCGAAGCGGAGCGAGCCCGAGGTCGGCGGCTCCAGCAGGTTGATGCCCCGGAGGACGGTCGACTTGCCGGATCCGGAGGGCCCGAAGAGCACGACGTGCTCGCCGGGCCGGACGGCGAGGTCGATGCCCTTGAGCACCTCGAGGTTGCCGAAGGACTTGCGGATCTCGCGCAGCTCGACGATCGGGGCGGTCGTCGGCGCCGCGTCGGTCTGCGGGTTCTCGGAGGCGTGGGGCACGGTCGGAGTCGCTCTCATCGGGGCTTCCGGGAAGGTCGAGGGCGGGGTCACGCCAGCCACCCACCGTCGACGACCAGCACGTGGCCGGTGACGTAGGACGCGGCGTCGGAGCTGAGGAAGGCGACGGCCTGCCCGATCTCCTGCGGTTCGCCGAGGCGGCCGAGCGGGATCCGCTGGCGCTCGAGGCGCGCGAACCCGTCGTCGTCCAGCAGCGGCGTGGTGAGGGCGGTGCGGAGCGTCCCGGGGGCGACCCCGTTGACGCGGACCCCGCTGCCGCCGACCTCCTTCGCCGCGGCCTGGGTGACCATGCGGACGGCGGCCTTCGACGTGTCGTAGACGGTCATGTCGCTCGTCGACGCGGTGAACGACGACGTCGAGCAGACGTTGACGATCGATCCCCGGCGGCGCGGCAGCATCGCGCGCAGCGCCGCCTGGACGAGGAAGAACGTCCCGCGGACGTTGATCCCCATCACCCGGTCGTAGTCCTCGGGGCGGACGTCGACCATCGGCCCCGAGGTGGCGACCGCGGCGTTGTTGACGAGCGTGGTCAGCGGCGTCTCGGCGTCGACCGCGGCCAGCGTGGCGGCCGCCGACGCGACGTCGGCGACGTCGATCCGGACCGCGCGGGCGCTGCCGCCGTCGGCGGCGATCGCGGCCGCGGTCTCGGCCGCGCGGCCCTCGTCGATGTCGGCCACGACGACGTGGTCGCCGCGGCGGGCGAGGACCGCGGCGATCCCGGCGCCGATGCCGCCGCCGGCCCCGGTCACGAGCGCGACGTCAGCGGACATAGGAGGCTCCGTTCAGGTCGAGGGTCGCGCCGCTCAGGTTCGGGAAGGCGCCCGAGGCGAGCAGCGCGATCAGGTGGGCGACCTCGTCCGGCTCGACCAGCCGGCCCGAGGCGAGCGTGTCCTCGACCGCCACGCCGTCGGGGCGCAGGCCGTCGGAGGCGGTCGCCATGTCGGTCCGGACCACGCCGGGGGCGAGCACGTGGACGACGATCCCGTCGCGGGCGTGGGCCCGGGCGACGGTCTGGGCGAGGTTCCGCAGCGCCGCCTTCGACGCCGCGTAGGCGGCCAGCGACGGGATCCGCGAGCCCTGCTCGGCGGCCCAGCTGGAGAGCACGACGAGCGTCCCGCCGCCGTGCTCGAGGAAGTGCGCGACCGCGGCCCGGATCAGCGCCGCGGGCTCGAGCACGTTGACCCGCGTCGCCTCCTCCCAGCCGTCGTCCCAGGTGGCGTCGGCGCCGTCGAAGGGGGTCGAGGGCAGGCTCGCGGCGTTGACGACGACGGCGTCGATCCGGCCGGCCCAGGCGACCGCCTCGGCCCAGAGCCCGCGGGCGGCGCCGGGGACGGCGAAGTCGGCGGCCAGCAGCCGGCGGCGGTCGGCGGGCAGCGCGGCGGTCGCCCCCTCGGCGCCCTCGCGGCCGCTGCGGTACTGGGCGATCAAGCGCGCGCCGTGGTCGGCGAGGGTGGCGGCGGTGGCGGCGCCGATCCCGCGCGAGGCGCCGGTCAGCAGGACCGTGCGGTCGTCGAGTCGCGGACAGGGAGCGGTCACGACGGCAGACCCCCTACGCGATCCCGCCGTCGACGGGCAGCAGGTGACCGGTGATCGCGCCGGAGCGCGGCCCGCCGAGGAACTCGATCGCGTCGACGACGTCGTCGACGGTGGCGATCCGACCGAGCGCGGTACCGGCCGCGAGGCCGGCGAGGGCCTCCTCCGGGGACGGTCCGCCGTCGACGGCGCGGCGGGCGATCCGGTCGCGCAGGGCGGCGGTGGCGACCGGCCCGGGCGCGACGGCGTTGACGCGGATCCCGCGCGGACCGAGCGAGAGCGCCGCCGAGCGGACGATGCCGAGGACGGCGTGCTTGCTGGCGGCGTAGGCGGTCAGGTTCGGATCGCCGCGCCAGGCGTTGAGCGAGCCGACGACGACCACCGCGCCGCCCTCCCCCAGCGCCCGCGAAGCCTGCTCGATCGCGACGACCACGCCGCGAGCGTTGACCGCCATCGTCCGATCGTAGTCGGCCAGGTCCAGACCACCGGTGGGCTGCCAGGCCGGGACGATCCCGGCGGCGGCGACCAGCAGGTCGAGGCCGCCGAGGGCGGCGACCGCGTCGTCGATCGCGCGCCCGAGGCCGGGCGCGTCGGTGACGTCGACCGCGGTCGCGCTCCAGCCGTCGGGCAGACCGGAGGCCCGCTCGCGGTCGAGCACGACCCCGGTCGTCCCGGCGGCGGCGAGCCGCACGACGGTGCCGGCGCCGATGCCGCTCGCCCCGCCGGTGACGATCGCCCGTCGGCCGCTCACGCGGCCGCCCCCTCGCGCAGCCGTGCCAGGTCGGCGGCGGGGTCGTGGTCGACCACGTCGACGATCACCTCGTCGACGCCGACCCGGGCCAGGTCGGCCAGCCGTGCGGCGACGAGGTCGCAGGCGCCGCCGGAGCCGACGACCCGCAGCACGACGCGGAGCGCCGAGGGGTCGCGGCCGGCGTCGCGGGCCGCGGCGTCGATCTGCTCGCGGGCGGCCCGCAGCTCGTCCGGGTCGAGCCCGGTGGCGTCCTGCTGCGCCAGCCAGCCATCGCCGACCGCGCCCGCTCGGCGCAGCGCGACCGGCGAGTGGCCGCCGATCAGGAGCGGCACCGGCCGCGCGGTGGCGGGCAGGCTGAGGAGGTCGCCCGGCAGCTCGTAGAAGTCGGAGCGGCGAGCGGCCGGGGTGCCGGTCCAGCACTCGCGCATGATCGCGATCCACTCCTCCAGCCGGCTGCCGCGGCGGGCGAAGGGGACGTTGAGGGCGTCGAACTCCTCGCGCAGCCAGCCGGCACCGGCGCCGATCGCCAGCCGGCCGCCGCTGAGCACGTCGATGCTGGCCAGCTGCTTGGCCAGCAGCACCGGGTTGCGCAGCGGCGCGACGAGGACCGCGGTGCCGAGGGTGGCGCGGGTCGTGGCCTCGGCCATCATCGCCAGCGCGACGACCGGCTCGTAGTACGGCGTGTCGGTGCTCCACGTCGCCTTGCCGTCGGCGGCGAAGGGGTAACGGGAGTCGATCTCGCGCGGGAGCACGACGTGGTCGGAGACCCACAGCGAGTCGTAGCCCTGCTGCTCGAGCTCGCGGGCGGTGGCGCCGATCCCCGCGGCCAGCGGCTGCGGGCCGCTGTTGGGCACCTTGGCCCCGATCCGGACGGTCATCGGCCGGTTCCGGGGGTGGAAAGCGTGGCGGCGATCCGCGACATCACGGCGACCATATGTGACGAAGATCCGCACGTCAAGCGCACATCTGGCCGCATGCCGTGCAGAAATGTTGTCCAACGCGCGAAATGCGCCCCACTGAACGATATGCGAGCATGGTGTCACGCCTGCCGCTACGTGCGCGCGTGTACTGGTCCCCGACCCGAGGAGCCCCGCGATGACCGCACCGTCCACCCCCCACGGCACCTTCGCCGGGGTCGACCACATCGGGGTCGGCGTCACGGACATGGAGCGCTCGTTGCGCTTCTACGCGTCGCTCGGCTTCACCGAGGTGGCGTTCGACGTCACCGCCGACCTGCCCGGGCTCGAGGCGGTCAGCGGCCACCAGCGGACGTCGGCCCGGGTGGTGCTGCTGCGCAGCGCCAACGCCACCCCGCTCGGCCCCGGCGGCCTGAAGCTCGTCCAGACGCTCGACCGGGCGCCCGCGCCGGCGCCCGCCGGCCAGGCCTGGGGCGAGCTGGGCATCTGCGAGATCTGCCTCCACGTCAAGGACCAGCCGGCGATGTACCGGCGGCTGACCGAGGAGCTGGGCGCCGCCAGCCTGATGGAGCCGGACGAGTCGCTCGTGCCGCCGCTCGACACCCGCTGCAGCATGTCCTACGTCGCCGACCCCGACGGGGCGAAGATCGAGATCATCGACTGGGCCGACCTGCAGCAGGGCTGGCCCGCCGAGCCTGGCATCCAGGGCGTCAACCACGTCGCCTTCGGCGTCGCCGACATCGAGCGCTCGCGGGCCTTCTACCGCCAGCTCGGGTTCAGCGGCCAGCTGTTCGAGACCGACGGCCAGCTGGAGTCGATGGACCCGTGGTTCCTCCCGCGGACGCCGCCGAGCCAGCGGATGATGCTGCTGACCAGCCCCTACGGCGCCGGCATGGAGCCGGTCCAGCACACGCCGCCGTCGCCGGACATGCGCGGCGAGTGGGGCCACGTCGGCCCCTACGAGTTCGGGATCGCCGTCCGCAGCCTGGAGCGCGCGATCGAGCAGCTGACCGCGCTCGGGGCCGAGGTCCACGGCGGCCCGCACGAGGTCGACCTCGGCGGCGGGGCCAGCTGGCGCTACGCCTACTTCCGCGATCCGGACGACCTCTACGTCTCGGTCACCGAGGTCCGCGCCTGAGCGGCGCGGGCCCGGCCGCCGGCCGCGGTCAGCGGTAGCGGGCGAGCGGCGCGCCGAGCAGGTCGGCGGCGACGTCGATCCCGAGCCCGGCGCCCACCGGCACGCTGCCGCGCCCCGCGTGCGATCGCGGCTGGTGGCCGGCGACGTGCTCGCGGGTGGCGTCGTTGACGAACGTCGTCGCCAGCAGCGCCCCCGCCGGCGCGCTCGCCGCCGCGTGGGCGATCGCGGCGCTGGCGACGTCGCCGCCCCAGCTGTCCTCGATCATCACCCGCACGCCGAGGCCGGCCGCGAGGTCGCGCAGCGCCCGCAGGCGGGTCAGCCCACCGACCTTCGACAGCTTCAGGTTGACGACGCTCGCGCCGCCGTCGCGGACCGCGGCCACCAGGCTCGGCGCGTCGACCACGACCTCGTCGTAGACCAGCGGCAGGGCGGTCGCCCGCTGGACCCGGGCGCACGCCTCGAGCGTCGCGCAGGGCTGCTCCAGGTGGACCGGCAGGTCGGCCAGGCCGCGGGCCGCGATCAGCGCGTCGTCGAGCCGCCAGCCGCCGTTGGCGTCGACGATCAGCAGCACCTCCGGCCCGACCTGCTCGGCCACCCGGGCGACGGTGGCGACGTCGCGTCGCGGGTCGCCGCCGACCTTCAGCTGGAAGCGGCGGAGGCCGCGGGCCAGCGCCGCGTCGACGCGGGCGGCCGTCGCCTCCGGGTCGTCGATCGGGATCGCCTCGTAGAGCGGCAGGTCGTCCCGCACGAGGCCGCCGAGCAGCGTCACGGCCGGCAGCCCGGCGGCGCGGCCGAGCAGGTCCCAGCAGGCGACGTCGAGCGCGGCCTTGGCGGCGGCCTGCCCGAGCAGCGTCGCGTCGAGCCGCGCCGTGACCTCGGCCAGGTTGCGGGGGTCGGCGCCGAGCAGCGCCGGCGCCAGCTCGGCCAGCGCGGCGCGGATCCCGCCGGTGAAGGCGGGCAGGTAGGCGCCGGTCAGCGGGCAGGTCTCGCCCCAGCCCTCCTGGCCGTCGTCGGCGACGATCCGCACGAGGGTCGAGTCGGTGCCGTCGAGGACCCGCTCGCCGGACAGCGCGAAGGCCCCGTCGGCGTTGGTCAGCCGCAGGCCGTGGACGTCGATCGACGTGATCCGCATCGCTGCTCCTCCCGTCCGCGGCGGCGCCGGCGCCGCCGCGGGCTTCGGCTAGTGGCGCATCCGCCGTTCGCGGGTGGCGGGCGAGACCGCCAGGTCGCCCTCGATCTCGGCGGCGCTCCGCTGCAGCGCGGGCAGCACGCCGAGCAGCTCGTCGGCGTCCTTGCGCCCGACGTGGGTCGAGAGGTTGATCGCGGCGACGACCCGCCCGAGCCGGTCGTGGACCGGGACGGCGATCGCCACCAGCCCCTCCTCCAGCTCCTGGTCGACCAGCGCCCAGCCCTGCTCGCGGACCCGGACCACCTCGTCCCGCAGCAGCGCGCGGTCGACGATCGTCCGCGGCTGGAGCGCCCGCAGCTCGATCCCCGCCAGCCGCTCGTCGAGCTGCGCGTCGTCGAGCCCGGCCAGCAGCACGCGGCCCATCGCGGTCGCGTGGGCCGGCATCCGGGCGCCGATGTTGACGGAGATCGTCATCAGCGCCGGGCCGGGCACGCGGACCACGTAGACGATCTCGTCGCCGTCGAGGATCGCCGCCTCGCTCGCCTCCTCGACCTCGCCCACCAGCCGCTCCAGCCGCGGCAGCGCGACCTCGGGGAACGAGAGGCCGGAGAGGAACGCGTAGCCCAGCTCCAGCACCCGCGGGGTCAGCTCGTAGTAGCGGCCGTCGGTGGCGACGTAGCCCAGCTCGACCAGCGTCAGCAGGAACCGCCGCGAGGCCGCGCGGGTCAGGCCGGTCGACTCGGCGATCTCGGTGACGGTCAGCGAGGGCCGCTCGGCGCTGAACACGCGGATGATCGCTAGGCCCCGCTCGAGCGACTGGACGAAGTCCCGCGGACGGGCCGACGACTCGGCGACGGACGGCGCTGGCTCCACGGGCATGGCGGCAACGCTAGCGCGGCGTCGCACCCGCCGAGCGTCACGCACGGTCGTCACCGACCCGATCCTCGAGCGCCGCCGCCACGGCCATCAGCCGCTCGTCGCGCCAGGCGACCCGCTCGTCCCACTCGTCGAGCGGCAGCCGGGTCCGCCGCTGGGCGGCCACCCGCGACACCAGCTCCGGGGTCCAGGGATCGTCCTGGCCCCGCTCGGCGCCCATCCGGGCGTAGGCCGGGCCCATCCGCTCGGCGTGGGTCACGATCCCGCCGCGGGTGTTCAGGTCGACCGTCTCGAACGGGCCGACGACCGCCCAGCGGCGGCCGAGCCCGTCGCGGACGACGCGGTCGAGGTCCTCGACGTCGATCACCTCGTCGCGGACCAGGCAGTAGGCCTCGCGCAGCAGCGCGCCCTGCAGGCGGTTGAAGACGAAGCCGTCGATCTCGCGCCGCAGCCGCACCGCGGACATCCCGACCGACTCCAGCAGCGTCGCCAGACGCTCGACGACCGCCGGGTCGGTGAACGGCGCCGGCACCAGCTCGACCGCCGGCAGCAGGTGCGGCGGGTTGCCGGGATGGGCGACCAGGCAGCGGGCCCGGCCGGGCAGCTCGTCGGCGAAGGCCGACGCCGGCAGGAACGAGGACGACGAGGCGAGCGAGCAGTCGAGCGGCGCGGCCGCGTCGAGCGCGGCGAACAGCTGCCGCTTCAGGTCGCGCCGCTCGGGCGCGCACTCCTGGACGTGCTCGGCCTCGGCGACGGCCGCCTCCAGCTCGTCGGCCACCACGACCCGGGCGGCGATCGCCGCCGCCGGCTCGGCCAGCAGCCCGTGGCGATCGAGCGCGGCCAGCCGCTCGCGCAGCTCGCCGTCGACCGCCGCCCGCCGGGCCGGGTCCGGGTCCTGCAGGCACACGTCGCGCCCGCCGCGGGCGAAGGTCAGTGCCCAGGCGACGCCGATGCTGCCGGCCCCGACGATCGCGATCGGCCGAGCGCTCACGCCGACGCCCGCTTCCGCACGTGGGCCCGCCAGGTGGTGGCCCACTGCGCGGGGTCGTCGACCCCCGACGCGTCGACCTGGTGGATCGCCTGGTTGTGGGGCGCCGTCCGGACCCGCTCGGGGTCGTCGTGCGCCTCCTGCACGACCGCCGCGAGCACGTCGATCCAGGTGTCGACGTCCTCCTTCGACCACAGCTCCCCCGGCTCGGGCGTGATCGGCTGCGGGATCAGCCACGGCTCGTGGGCCAGCCACGGCGCGTCGACCCCGTAGTCGACCATCCGGTTCTGGATGTCGTGGACGTCGATCCCGGTCTCCTCGGTGACCTGCTCGAGGCTGTAGCGGGTCATCTCCAGCCGGTGGGCGGTGATCTGCGGGTGCGACTTCGTGACGCCGGGGATCTCCAGCAGCCGCCGCTCCATGTAGTTGTTGGCGATCACCGACAGGTCGGCCGCCTGCCGCAGGCCCTCGGCGCCGAGCGCGCGGACCCAGGAGTACGCCTTCACCACCACCGGCACGTTGCCCCAGTACTCGCGCACGCGACCGATGCTCTGCGGCCCCTCGTGGTCGAGCCGGTAGCGGCCGCCGTCCTCGGCGACCAGCGGCCGCGGCAGGAACGGCACCAGGTGCTCGGCGCAGCCGTAGGCGCCGACCGCGGGCCCGCCGCCGCCCTTCGGCCCGGCGAAGGTCTTGTGGAGCATGTACATGCAGGCGTCGAAGCCGAGCTCCCGCGCCCGGATCCGCGTCATCACGCCGTTGAAGTTGGCGTGGTCGTAGAAGCAGAGCCCGCCGGCCTCGTGGACGATCTCGACCCACTGCGCGATCTCGGGGTTGTAGATCCCCATGTCGTCCGGGTTGCCGACCATCAGCGCCGCGGTCCGGTCGGAGACCGCCGCCCGCAGCGACTCCAGCGTCGGGTAGCCGTCGGGGCCGAGCGGCAGCGTGATCACGTCGAAGCCGGCGGCCGCGGCGGTGGCCGCGCTGCAGGGGTGGGTCTGGATCGTCGTGATGACCTCGGTCCGCCGCTCCAGCTCCCCGCGCGAGGCGTGGTACGCCCGGGTCAGGCAGGCGTGGGTGTAGGCCGCGTCGGCGCCGCCGCCGGGCTGGAACACGAACCGCTCCATCCCCGACAGCTCGCGCAGGATCCGCTCGAAGCGGTGCAGCACCTCGAGCACGCCCTGGAGGGTCTCCTCCGGCTGCCCGGGATGGACCTCGGCCAGCTCCGGGCGCGCCGTCACCCGCTCGTTGACGCGCGGGTTGTACTTCATGGTGCAGGTGCCGAAGAGGTTGATGCCCATCATCCCCAGCGTCATCTGCGACAGGTGCAGGTAGTGCCGCTGGACCTCGAACTCCGACAGCTCGGGCAGCGCCGGCGGGGCCGCGCGACGGACGCCGGCGGGCAGTAGCCCGTCGACGTCGGCGCGAACGTCCGGCTCCGGCTCCGGCGCCAGGAAGCCGCGGCGGCCGGGGCGGCCCATCTCGAGGACGACGGGCTCGTCCCAGACGGCCGCGTGGTAGCGGGGCAGGTCGCGAGTCATCGGGCCAGCACCTCCTGGAGGGCGTCGGCGAGTCGGTCGATGTCCTCCTGGGCGTGGACCTCGGTCACGCAGTAGAGGGCGCTCTGGCCGAGCTCGGGGTGGTCGGCGGAGAGGTCGGAGCCGCCGAAGATCCCGCGCTCCAGCAGCGCGGCGTTGATCTCGGCGACGGTCCGGCCGCTGTCGCCGAAGTCGACGACCAGCTCCTTGAACGCGTGCGGGTAGCGGATCCGGACGCCGTCGATCGCCGCCAGCCGGCGGGCCGCGTAGTGGCAGCGCTGGAGGATCAGCTCGCCCAGCTCGCGGAAGCCGGCCGGGCCGAGCAGCGCCATGTAGGCGGCGTTCACGACCGCCCACAGGTAGACGGAGTTGCCGGTCCAGTCGTTGCCCTCCTCGCGGCGGCCGTAGGAGGACTGCTCGAACAGCGCCATCGCGAAGCCGTGCTCGCCGGGGACCCGGGTCGGCGCGATCGACACCTGCAGGGTCGGGTACTGGCGGGCGTAGCGCTCCTCGTCGCGGGTGGCGATGAAGCCGCCGACGCCGCCGCCGCAGTTCATGTGGATGCCGAGCGGCTGGGTCGAGCCGATCGCGATGTCGGCGCCGTAGCTGCCCGGCGGGGCCAGCACGCCGAGCGAGAGCGGGTCGACGCCGGCGATCGTCTCGGCCCCGTGGGCGCGGGCCAGCTCGGCGATCGCCGCCGCCCGGGCCTCGATCGCCCCGAGCGAGGTCGGGGTCTCGAAGTAGACCGCCGCGACGTCGTCGCCGAGCCGCTGCTCGAGGTCGGCGACGTCCAGGCCGCCGCTCGCCGGGTCGACGGCGACCGTCTCGATCGCGATGTGGCTGCGGCTCTCCGGCGGCTCGCAGTAGGTGCGCAGGACCGCCAGCCGCTCGGGGTCGAGGTCGGCGGGCACGAGCACCAGGTGGCGGCCGTTGATCCGCGACGCCATCCGCACCGCGTGGCCGAGCGCGCAGCCCCAGCTGTAGACGGGCAGGCCGACGAAGTCCAGCTCCAGCAGCTCGCCCAGCTGGCTGGCGAACTCGAACCAGGCCTGGTTGCGGCCGTGGTCCGAGGCCGGCGTCCCCCACTCCGAGGTGACGAACTCGGTCCGCTGCGCCAGCTCGTCGCAGATCGCCGGCACGTGGTGGGGCCAGACGCCGCGGCCGAGGAAGCTCAGGTGCGACTCGGCCGAGCCGTTGCGGGCCAGCAGCCCGCGCAGGTGGCGCTCCAACTCGACCTCGGAGCGGAGCGCCGGCGGCAGTCGCAGCTCGCCGCGCAGCCGGTGCTCGGCCGGGATCTGCTCGAACAGCTGCTCGGGGTCGTCGACGCCGATCGCGTCCAGCAGCTCGCGCTGGAGGGCGGGCGCCGAGTTGGCCATGTACGGATGGGCGGATACGGACACGGTCGGTCTCCGGACGGTCGGCCGAGCGGCGTCGGCGGCCCCGGGAGGAGGCCGGTCCGCGCGGTCGGCGGTTGCAGGTCGCAGTCTACGGATTGCGCGCTGTGCGGCAAGTCGCTCGAATACCGTGCAGACGATCAGGTGGCCAGGCGCAGGCCCGCGGCGACCGTCGCGGCCACGATCATCGCCACCACGAGCGGCCCCCGGCGCAGCACGACGACGATCCCGGCGGCGACCCCGGCGGCCCGCGCTGGCGACCCGCCGCCGTCCGCGCCGCCCCAGATCCCGACGACGATCAGCGCCGTCAGCAGCGCCGGCGCCAGCAGCTCGAGCGTCCGCCGCAGCGGCGCAGGCAGCGGGCGGCCGCCCAGCAGCACCGGCCCGACGGCGCGCGGCAGCAGCGCCGCGATCGCGGTCACCACCAGCAGCGCGACGACGTCGATCCTCACCGGCCGCCCCGCCCGGCGACCACCGCGCCCGCGGCGGCCAGCGCCGGGACCCCGGCCGGCGCGATCGGGCTCAGCGCCAGCGCGACGATCGCGGCCACGATCGCCACCGCGATCGCCCGCCGCCGCGACGACGGCGGCCGCAGTCGCAGGTCGGCGACCAGCAGCGAGGCGAAGAACATCGGCATCACCGCGTCCAGCCCCACGGCCTCGATCGAGCCGATCCGCGGTCCCAGCAGCGCGCCGAGGGCGGTCCCGCCGACCCACGCGACGTACTGGCCGACCGCCGACAGCAGCAGCGTCGTCCGGTCGACCGAGCCGTCCTCGCGCAGGGCCACGACCCACGACGGGTCGTTGAGCGTGGCCGCCTCGGCCAGCCGCCGCCACCAGGGCCCGCGGAGCGCATCGGCGACGCTGATCCCCATCACCACGTAGCGGCCGTTGAGCAGCATCGCCGTCGCGGCGGCGGTCGCGAGCCCGGCGCCGGCGGTGGCCAGCGAGACGACGGCGAACTGCGCGCCGCCGGCGAACATCGCCGCCGACATCACCACGGTGGCGACCGCCGGCAGGCCGGCCACGACGGCGTAGGCCCCGAAGGCGACGCCGAGCACGAACGACATCGGCGCGATCCGCCAGCCGATCGCGAGCGCCGTGCGCCGCGCGGCGGCCCGCTCCCGGTCGGGGAGCGCGGCCGTGGTCATGGCTCCAGCGGCAGGATCATCGTCTCGCGGCCCGAGACCCGCACCGGCAGCTGCCCGGCGAGCGCGGCGTCGAGCGCCGGGTCGCCGCTGTCGATCCGCAGGATCGCCGGCCGCAGCGCGGCGAGCTTCTCCTTCGCCGCCAGCACCCGCAGCCGATCGCGACCGATCCGCCGCAGGACGGCCGGCGAGAGCTGCTGGTTGCCGCGGCCGAGCAGGGTGCCTTGGACGCCGACGACGCCGAGCACCAGCAGCGCGTCGGGCGCCCCGTCGAGCAGGGCCAGGATCCCCTCCTCGTCGAGGTCGCGGCCGACCAGCGCGTCGTCGCGCAGCGCGTCGACCCCGAGCAGCGTCGACGGCAGCCCGAGCCGGGCCGGCAGCAGGCCGGCGGTCGTCCCTGGGCCGATCAGGACCAGCTGGCCGGGAGCGCGGTCGGCCAGCAGCCGGTCGGCGGCCGCCGCCAGCGTCGCGTCCGGCCGGCGGCTCGAGCCGCCCTTGGCCGCCAGCACGCGCCCGGGCGCGCGCGGGACCAGGACCGCCCCGTGCAGCCGGGCCGCGATCCGGTCCTCCCGCAGCGCCTGCTCGTCGATGTCGGCGACCTCGGCACGGACCACGTCGCGTGGTCCGGCGAGGAAGGCCGCGGCGACCTCGCCCGCCGCCTCGGGACCGGCCGCGAAGGCCCCCGACTGCATCTTCACCCCGGCCGGGATCCCGAGCACCGGCAGCCGCTCGCCGAGCACGTCCTGGACCGCCCGCAGGGTGCCGTCGCCGCCGGCCACGAGCAGCAGGTCGACGCCGGCGTCGACGAGCGCCGCGACCGCCCGGCGGGTGTCGTCGGCGGTCGTCGCCGCGGGCGGCCGCGGGCCGACCGAGCGCGGTTCGAGGCCGGCCGCGCGGGCCGCGTCGGCGCCCATCGGCCCCGGCGCGGCGAGCAGCTCGACCGGCCCGCCGACGGCCGCCAGCCGGACCAGCGCGCGGGTGGCGCGCTCGCCGGCGCGGCGGGGCACGCCGCGCCGTTCGGCCTCGCGCTGGACCGCGGGGTCGTCGCTGCCCTTGCGGCCGATCCGGCCCCCGAGACCGGCGACCGGGTTGACGACGAGACCCAGCCGGCGCGTCTGCTGGTCCACCGTCGTCACCCGGCGAGCATCTCAGGCCCGCTCGCGGGTGAGCTCGTCGGCGACCTGGTCGAGCGCGGCGCGGGTCCCGGCCACCATCTCGCCCAGCTCCTCGTCGGTGACCACGAACGGCGGCGAGAAGGAGATCGTGTCGGCGGCCGGCAGCGCGCGGGTGATGATGCCGCGGTCGAGGCTCGCCCGGACGATCCGCGGCGCGACCTGGAGGGCGGGGTCGAAGCGGACGGCCGGATCGCGCTCGGCGACGAACTCGACGGCGGCCATCAGCCCGGCGCCGCGGACCTCGCCGACCAGCGGGTGGTCGGCGAACGCGTCGCGCAGCAGGCCGCGGAGGGTCTCGCCCTGGCGCTCGGCGCGCGCGATCAGGTCGCCCTCCTCGACCAGCCGCAGGTTGGCCAGGGCGGCGGCGGCGCCGAGCGGATGGGCGCTGTAGGTATAGCCGTGCTGGAAGACCCCGTCGGGGCCGTCGGCGAGGACCTCCCAGACCCGCTCGGAGACGATCGTGCCGGAGAGCGGGACGTAGGCCGAGGTGACGCCCTTGGCGATCGTGATCAGGTCGGGCTCGAGACCGAAGCGGTGGCTGCCGAACCAGTGGCCGAGGCGACCGAAGCCGCTGATCACCTCGTCGGCGATCAGCAGCACGTCGTGCTCGCGCAGGACCCGCTGGATCGCCTCGAAGTAGCCGTCCGGCGGCACGATCACGCCGCCGGCGCCCTGGACCGGCTCGGCGATGAAGGCGGCGACGGTCTCCGGGCCCTCGGCCCGGATCAGCTGGTCGAGCTCGTCGGCGAGCCGGGCCGAGAAGGCGTGGTCGTCCTCGCCCGGCTCGGCGTTCCACAGCCGGTAGGGCGCGGAGACGTGGCGGATGTGCGGCAGCGGCAGGTCGAACTCGGCGTGCATCGCCGGCAGCCCGGTGAGGCTGGCCGAGGCGATGGTGACGCCGTGGTACCCGCGATCGCGCGAGATGACCTTCTTCTTCTCGGGGCGCCCGCGGCGGTTGTTGTAGCTGGCGACGATCTTCAGCTGGGTGTCGTTGGCGTCCGACCCGCTGTTGCCGTAGAAGACCTTCGTCATCCCGCCGCCGGCCAGCTCGACGATCCGCTCGGCAAGCAGCGCGGGCGGCGCGGTCGCCATCGAGGAGAAGCCGTGGAAGTACGGCAGCTCGACCGCCTGCTGGCGCAGCGCGTCGGCGATCTCCTCGCGGCCGTAGCCGACGTTGACGCACCAGAGCCCGGCCATCGCGTCGAGGTACTGGCGGCCGGCCGCGTCCTCCAGGCGGGTTCCTCGACCGCGGACGACCATCGCGGTCGCTCCCTCCCGCTCGTGGCGGTAGGCGTTGCTGAAGGGGTGGAAGACGAAGCGCCGGTCGGCGTCGAGGAGGGAAGAGGCAGTCACGGTTGCTCGCATTGCGGTCATCTGCGCGGAGGACGTACGTTCGCAGACGATCCGGCGGCTGTCCACCCGGATTGCTCGAATAGCGTTCGATTGCTCGATATGCGAGCATGGCCGGGACCCCGACCCCGGAGGAGCGCCGCCATGCCGACCGTCCCGTTCCCCTTCGCCCTGCGCGACGCCGCGCTCGTGCGCGACGAGCTCTACCTCGACGGCGCCTGGACGCCGGCCGCCGGCGCCGCGCGCACGCCGATCGTCGACCCCGCCACCGGGTCCGTGATCGCGTCGGTCGCGTCCGGCGACGCCGGCGACGCGCGCCGGGCCGTGACGGCGGCGCAGGCCGCCTTCGGCCCCTGGGCGCAGCGGACGGCGAAGGACCGCGCGACCGTGCTCCGGCGCTGGTTCGACCTGGTGGTCGAGCACGCCGACGACCTGGCGGCGATCCTCACCGCCGAGCAGGGCAAGCCGCTGGCCGAGGCCCGCGGCGAGATCCTCTACGGCGCCGGCTTCATCGAGTGGTACGCCGAGGAGGGCAAGCGCGCCTACGGCGAGCTGATCCCGACCAACGTCGAGGGCCGCGAGCTGCTGGCGATCAAGCAGCCGATCGGCGTCTGCGCGGCGATCACGCCCTGGAACTTCCCGATGGCGATGATCGCCCGCAAGCTCGCGCCGGCGCTCGCGGCCGGCTGCACCGTGGTGGTCAAGCCGGCGCCCGCGACGCCGCTCTCGGCGCTGGCGCTGGCCGAGCTGGCCGACCGCGCGGGGATCCCCGCGGGCGTGATCAACGTCGTGCCCGGCGACGCCGAGGCGATCGGCGGCGAGCTGACCGACAACCCGCTGGTCCGCAAGCTGACCTTCACCGGCTCGACCGCGGTCGGCCGGCTGCTGATGCGGCGCTCGGCGGAGACGATCAAGAAGCTGTCGCTGGAGCTGGGCGGCAACGCCCCGCTGATCGTCTTCGACGACGCCGACCTCGACCGCGCCGTCCAGGGCGCGATCGACTCGAAGTTCCGCAACGCCGGCCAGACCTGCGTCTGCGCCAACCGGATCCTGGTCCAGGACGGGATCCACGACGCCTTCGTCGAGCGGTTCGTCGCCGCCGCGACGGCGCTGCGGGTCGGCAACGGCTTCGAGGAGGGCGTCCAGCAGGGGCCGCTGATCGACGACCGCGCCGTCGCGAAGGTCCGCGACCACGTCGAGGACGCGGTCGCCCACGGCGGCGTCGTGGCCTGCGGCGGGCTCGCCCACGGCCTCGGCGGCAGCTTCTTCCCGCCGACGGTGATCACCGGCGCGACGACCGCGATGCGGATCGCCGACGAGGAGACCTTCGGTCCGGTGGCGCCGATCTTCCGCTTCCGCGAGGAGGACGAGGCGGTCGCGCTGGCCAACGCCACCGAGTCCGGCCTGGCGGCCTACTTCTTCACCCGCGACGCGGCCCGGATCGCCCGCGTCGGGCGGGCGCTGGAGCACGGCGTCGTCGGCGTCAACACCGGCCTGATCTCCTACGAGGGCGCGCCCTTCGGCGGGGTCAAGCAGTCGGGCCTGGGCCGCGAGGGCTCGCGCCACGGGCTCGACGACTTCCTCGAGCTGAAGTACCTCTGCATCGACGGCCTCGCCGGCTAGCGACGGGGCGACGCCGCTCACCCCACGGCCTCGACCCGCACGTGGACGCCGCTGAGGATCGACATCCCGGAGATCCGCTCGACGCTGTCGGCGCCGGCGGCGGTGAGGGCGTTGTAGTTGACCGCCTCCCAGCCGTGGGGCAGGTTGACGGTCCCCGCCATCACGCTGTCGGTGACCTCGACCGTGGTCTCGACGGCGCCGGCGGCCGAGACGACCCGCACCGGACCGCCCTCGGTGAGGCCGGCGGCCGCGGCGTCGTCGGGGTGGATCAGCAGCGTCGGACCCCGCTCGCGGACCCGCAGCTTGCGGGCGTTCTTCATCCACGAGTTGATCGAGCGCAGCTCGCGGCGACCGAACAGCCGCAGCGGGAACGCGGCGCTCGGGGCGGCGCTGGCGCTCAGGCGGGCGATCTCGTCGGCGATCGCCGGCGGCGCGAGGGCGATCCGGCGGTCGGCCGTGGTCAGCCGGTCCGGGAGCACGCCGACCGGGGCGGCGTCGGCCAGGATCGCGCCGTGCGGGTGCCGCTGCCGGATCCGCGCCACGCTGATGCCGTCGCGGCGGAGCCCGAAGCGGTCGCCGTAGGGGCCCGTCCGCAGCATCGCGTCGGCCATCCGCCGCGGCCGCAGCAGCCGCCGCGCCAGCGGTCCCAGCCGTCGCACCGACGGCAGGCTGCTGGGCACGATCCCCAGCTCGCGGGCGAGCGCGTCGAGGATCTGCCACTCCTGGCGGGCCTCGCCGCGCGGCGCGACGACCGGCTCGGTCCAGTGGACGAAGGGCTGCACCTGGTAGGCGAACATCGCCATCGGCAGGTCCTCGCGCTCCAGCCAGGTGGTCGTCGGCAGCAGGTAGTCGGCGTGGCGGTTGGTCTGGTTGCGGCCGAAGTCGAGCGCCACCAGCAGGTCCAGCTCGCCCAGCGCCCGCTCCAGCCGCGCGCCGTCGGGGACCGAGAGCACCGGGTTGCCGGCGGCGACCACCATCGCCCGCAGCTGTCCGCGCCCGGGGGTGGTGATCTCGTCGGCCAGGATCGCCGCCGGCATCGAGCCGAGCACGTCGGGCAGGTCGCCGATCCGCGAGCGCTTGCTGCCGTAGCTGTCGAGGCCGCGCTTGATCAGCGGCTCGTAGAGGTCGATCGGCGGCGTCGGGAAGACCGTGCCCCCGCGCCGGTCGGCGTTGCCGGTGACCGCCGCGAGCGCGTCGAGCAGGACGTTGACCAGCGTCCCGAAGTCGGTCGTGCAGGCCCCGACCCGGCCGTAGACGACCGCGCTCGGCGCCGCCGCCAGGTCGCGCGCCAGCTGCCGCACGACCTCGGCCGGGACGCCGCTGCGGTCGGCGGTCGCCTCGGGCGGGAACGGCGCCACCCACGCCCGCAGCCGCTCGGCGCCCGAGCTGCCGCGGGCGATCGCCTGGCGGTCCTCCAGGCCTTCGGCGAAGATCACGTGCAGCAGCGAGAGCAGCATCCAGGCGTCGCAGCCCGGCAGCACCGGCAGGTGCTCGAACTGCTTCGCCGTCTCGGTCCGGCGCGGGTCGGCGACCACCACCCGCCCGCCGCGGGCGACGACCGCCTTCAGCGCCTTGCGGACGTCGATGCCCGAGACCAGCGACCCGTGCGAGACGAGCGGGTTGGCCCCGATCAGGAGCGCGAAGTCGGTGTGGCCGAGGTCGGGGATCGGGACGTGCAGCGGCGACCCGTAGAGCAGCGCCGAGGCCACCAGCCGCGAGTTGGTGTCCTGCGAGCTGGAGGAGTAGAAGTGCGGCGAGTCGAGCGCGTCGACGAAGCCCTTGACCCACATGAAGGCCGAGTACGAGAAGGCCAGCGGGTTGCCGAGGAAGAACCCGAGCGCCTCCGATCCGTGCTCGCGGCGGATCGCCCGCAGGCGGGCGCCGATGTCGGCGATCGCCTCCTCCCACGTGACCCGCTCGAAGCGGCCGTCGGGTCGCCGCCGCTGCGGGTGGAGGACGCGGTCGGGGTCGTTCTGGACCTCCGGCATCGCGATCCCCTTCGGGCACGCGAAGCCCTGCGAGATCGGGTGCTGCGGGTCGGGCCGCAGCTTCGTCACGGTGCCGTCCTCGACGGTCGCGACCAGCCCGCAGAGCGCCTCGCAGATCCGGCAGTAGGTGGGCGTCTCGTGCGTCACGCCCGGGCCTTCCGGCGGACCTGACGCTCGATCTGGGCCCGGGTCGGCGCGACCTCGGGCAGCAGCAGGTAGGAGAGCAACAGCCGCGTCAGCAGGTCGGCCTGGTCGCGGTCGGCGGGCTCGGCCAGGCCCTCGATCACGGTCCGGACGACGGTGAAGCCGGAGGGGCTGCCGGAGCGCCACATCTCGATCGCCAGGTCGGGCTCGGTCCGCGCCATCCGGGTCGTGATCGGGTGCCGGCAGACGATCTCCGCCAGGGTCGCGAAGCCGACCGCCAGCCGGTCGTCGGCGCCGTCGATCGCGTCCCGGACCGCCGCCAGCGTGCGCCGGATCTCGCGCATGTAGGTCCGCCGCAGCAGCTCGTCGCGGGTGCCGAAGCGGCGGAAGGCCGTGGCCCGGGCGACGCGGGCGCGGGCGGCGACCTCGTCCATCGTCAGCCGCCGCTCGCCGAACTCCCCGACCAGGTGGACGGCGGCGTCCATCAGCCGCTCCTCGGTGCGGGTGGCCGTCGCCGGCTCTGGCTGCTCGTGCAGCAGCTCGCGGATCAGCGAGGCGAAGTCGGGCCGTGAAGACGATGACACGAATGAGACTTATAGCGTCTGAGCAGTCTCATTCGCAAGCGGCGAGGGACCAGGTGAGGGAGACCCCCGATGAGGGGCGGCGGCGCGGCGGACAGGCTGTCGCGCGTGCGACGGGCGACGGCCGCTCCCCTCTTCCTCTCGATCGCGGACCGTCGCGACTCCTGGACGGCCGCCCGCAGACGCCGCCGGCGCCGACGAGCGGCGGTGGCGATCGTGCTGGCGGTCGCCGCCCTCGGCGGGCTCGCCGTCTCGGGGACCGCCCGCGCGAACGACTACTCGCCGTCGGCGACCGGGGCGCGCCCGGCCGCCGCGAACCCCTCGCGTCCGTGGGCGCCGTCGCAGAAGGGCTTGTTGGCCGAGCGGCCGCAGCGGCAGAGCGCCACCCGCCGGCGGGGCCCGACGTCGTAGCGGTTGCCCTCGGCGTCGACCAGCACGAACGGGCCGCGGACCGACAGCGGCCCGTCGTCGGTGACGGTGATCTCGACCTCGGCAGGATCCATCGCTGCTCCTTCTTTCACGTACGGGGTAGGGGTATGGATCACGGCGCCCAGGCCAGCGGATCGTGGCCGGCCCGCGCCAGCCACCGCTCCAGCTCGACCTCGGAGAGCACGAACCGCGCGGCCGGCAGCCGGCCGACGAGGCCGCCGTAGAGCGCGAACGCCACCGCGTCGGGCGGCCGCCGGCCGGAGAGGTCGGCCAGCAGCGCGAACGCCAGCTCGACCCGGCCCAGCCAGGACGCTCCCGCGCCCCAGGCGAACGGCGCCGGCGACCGGTACTCGCGGTGGGCCAGCCGCTCGACCGCGGCCCCGCTCACCACCAGCACCTCGGGCCCGCGCCGCCGCCCGACGTAGAACCACGCCGGCCGCAGCCCCGCGGGTCGCGCCGGCCAGGGCCCCGGCCGCGGCCGCGGCCGCGAGCGCGACAGGGCGCGGTCGCCGGAGATCGGTTCCATGCGCCCGACGCTACCAGATACCCCTGCGGGGTATCTGTATGACCGCGGTCGCCGCCTACCCGGCCGGGTCGACCAGCTCGATCTCCAGCCCCACCTGGACCGCCGCCAGCGCCCGCGCGATCACGCAGGTCTTGCGGGTGTGCTGGGCCAGGTCGTCGAGCCGGGCGGCCGAGATCTGGGGGACGCGCGCGGTGCTCGTCAGCTCGATCGACTGGACGGCGACGCCCTGCGACGAGACCCCCAGCCGGACGTCGGCGCGGGTCTCGATCCGCTGCGGCTCGAAGCCGGCCGCCTCCAGCTGCTGGGCCAGCGACATCGAGAAGCAGCCGGCCAGCGCCATCCCGATCCCCTGCTCGGGGCTGGTCATCCCCGCCGGCGCGTCGTCGGGCCCGACCCGGCTCTCGCGGTTGTAGCGCGAGACGGCCGAGGCGGAGGTCCACATCCGCCCCTCGCCGTCGCGCTCGCGGCCGTCCCAGACCGCCATCGCGTGGTGCGAGGCGACCCGGGCCGGTTCCGGGGTCCCGTCCAGCAGCTCGCCCGGCGAGACCCCGTGGGCCTCGGCCAGTCGCAGCAGCGCGGCCAGCGACGGTGAGCGCTCGCCCTCCTCGACCCGGTACAGGTAGGCCTCGGAGAAGCCGGTCATCGCGGCCACGTCGGAGAGCCGCAGGCCGCGCTCGATCCGCAGCTCCTTCAGCCGCTCGCTGAGGTCACCGAGGGTCTTGTCGATCAACCGGCTCGTGACGCGCCTCGTGGCCATCGCCGAAGCCTATTCGCCCGCCGCGGCGGCGATCCGACCCAGCTCGGCGAGCAGGCCGTCGACCTCGTCGGCCGTGTTGTAGTGGGCGAACCCGAGCCGCACCGCCTCGTGGTCGTAGCCGCGCCGCCCGTCGAGGCCGAGGGCGTAGTAGTGGTCGTGGTGCCAGACCCCGTAGCCGCGGTCGGCCAGGGTCAGCGCGACCTCGCGCGCGGGCACGCCGGCGACGTTCAGCAGGAAGGTCGAGACCCGCTCCTCCATCGTCGCCGGGCCGTAGACCTCGACCGCCTCCGGCAGCCCGGCCAGGAACCGCTCGCCGAGCGCGTGCTCGTGGGCCTGGGCCTCGGGGCTCAACGCGCCGGTCTCGACCAGGTAGCGCTCGCAGGCGATCAGCCCGGCCAGCGCCTCGAACGGCGGGGTGCCGGTCTCGAACCGGCGGCCGAACGGCTCGCTCGCCCCCGGCCGCGCCTTGTACGGGCGCCACGACTCGGCCACCGACCGCCGCACGTAGGCCATGCCCAGGTGCGGTCCGCAGAACTTGTAGGGCGAGCAGAGCAGCACGTCGGCGCCGATCGCCTCGGCCTGCAGCGGCGCGTGGGCGGCGTAGTGGACCGCGTCGACCCAGGCCAGCGCCCCCGCCTCGTGAGCGATCCGGCAGACCTCGGCGGCGTCGATCACCGTGCCGACGACGTTCGAGGCCCACGGGAAGGCGACGATCCGCGTCCGCGGCCCGAGCTGCCGGCGGAGGTCGTCCAGGTCCAGGCGCAGCTCGCCCGGGAGGACGTCGACCGTCCGCACGACCAGCTCGCGGTCGGCGGCGAGCTCCAGCCACGGCGCGACGTTGGCGTCGTGGTCGAGCCGGGTGACGACGATCTCGTCGCCCGCCTCCAGCTCGCGACCGGCGACCCGCGAGAGCGCGAAGTTGAGGGTCGTCATGTTGAGCCCGAACGCGACCTCGGCCGCCGGGGCGCCGAGCAGCCGGCCGGCCGCGGCGCGGGCGTCCTCGAGGATCGCCGCCACCCGGTCGCCGGTCGCGTAGGGCGCCCCGAGGTTGCCGCTGGCGTCGCGGAGGGCGTCGGCGATCGCCGTGCCGACCTCGTCCGGCACCTGCGAGCCGCCCGGGGCGTCGAGGAAGCGGAAGCCGCGCCCGAGCGACGAGAAGCGACGGCGGACCGCCTCGACGTCGAAGGCGACCGCGCCGGCCGCGCCGCCGGGCGCCCCGCTCACGCCGGCGCCCCGGCCAGCTCGACGACCAGCGCGATCTCCTCGACGCCGGCGAGCGCGCGCGAGACCGGGCAGGTGTCCTTCGCCTGCTGGGCCAGCGCGGCGAAGGTCTCGGCGTCGACGCCCTCGACCTCGCCGACGGTCTTCAGCTCGATGCGGGTGATCGTGAAGCCGCTGTCGCGCTGCTCCATCCGCACCTGGGCGCTGGTCCGCAGCTCGGTCGGCGGGTGGCCGGCCTCGGTCAGCAGGTTCGAGAGCGACATCGTGAAGCAGCCCGCGTGCGCGGCCCCGATCAGCTCCTCGGGGTTCGCCTGGGGCACGTCCTCGACCCGCGAGCGCAGCGAGTACGGCCCGTCGAAGGTGCCGCTGCCGAGGCTCAGGCGCCCCTCGCCCTCCTCGACCGAGCCCTTCCAGACCGCGGCCGCCTTGCGTGTGATCTTGAGTCCCATGTGCCTTCCGTCATCGCGATTCGACGCTTGCGGATCGAGCTTGCCCAAGGCTTGCCTCCAGGTCAACGGCTCCGGAGCCGGCCCCGTCTCGCGGGTTGGACCGGGCCCGCCGGCGGCCGCTCAGACCGCCGCGGCGAGGTCCCGGCGGCGGACGCCCATCGCGTCCGAGAGCCGTCGGGCGGCGGCGCAGACCTCGGAGGCCAGGCCCTGCAGGGCGGTCTCGTCGTAGCGCTTGGCGGCGAAGGTGACGCCGAGCGCCGCGGTCGGGTGGCCCTCGTGCGAGAGCGCCGCCGCGGCCAGGCTGCCGACCCCGGCGGTGGTCAGGCCGACCTCGACCGCGTAGCCGCGGACGCGGACCTCGCCCAGCTCGTCGAGCAGCCGCGAGACGGTCACCGGCCCGCGCTCGGTCCGCCGCACCAGCACCGGCCGCACGTAGAGCGCCCGCACCTGCTGGGCCGACAGCCAGGCCAGCATCGCCCGCCCGGCCCCGGTCAGGTGGGCCGGCAGCCGCACACCGACCGCGGTCACCAGCGGCAGCGACGAGCCGCGGTCGACCTCCTGGTCCAGGTAGAGCACCTCGTCGCCGTGCAGCGCCGCCAGGTGGCTGGTCTCGCCGGTGGCGGCGGTCAGCTCCTGGAGCACCGGCTGCGCGAGCCGCTGGACCGGCTGGCTGCGCAGGTAGGCGGAGCCCATCTCGAAGGCCAGCGCGCCCAGGCCCCAGCCGCGGTCGCCCTCGTAGTAGATGACCCAGCCGCGGTCCCGCATCACGTTCAGCAGGTGGTGGGTGCTGCTCTTGGGGATCCCGCAGCGGCGCGCGATCACCATCGTCGGCACCGGTCGCAGGCTCGACGACAGCAGCTGGAGGACGTCGAGCGTCCGCTCGGCCGACTTGATCGAGCTGCTCATGGCGCCTCCTCCGGCAGGGTCCGCGCGACCAGCTCGAAGAGGTTCTCCGCCGTGACCGCCGCCAGCGGTCCGTCGGCGTAGCCGCGGGCCCGCAGCGCCGCGACCAGCGCGGCGTAGTCCTGGGGGCCGCGGAGGCCGCGGATCGCCGCCTGCTCCGGGTCGCTCGGCAGGCCCATCCCCGGCGGCGGGACGTGGCCGGTGGCGACCATCAGCTGGTGCATGAAGTCGCCGCCGAGGCCGACGTGCTCGATCCCCATCACGGCGACCGCGTGGTCGACGTGGTCGACCAGCCGCTCGACCGTCGGCCGCGCCGGGTCGATCGTGAACGGCAGCGCCATCAGGCAGAGCATCCCGCCCGCGGCGGCCAGCGCCTCGAGCTGGGCGTCGGTCAGGTTGCGCTCGTGGTCGTGGACCGCCCGGCAGGCGGCGTGGCTGACCAGCACCGGTCGGCCCTCGGCCCGCTCCAGCACCTGGGCGAAGGTCCGCGGCGAGGCGTGGGCCAGGTCGAGCGCGATCCCCTGCTCCAGCAGCCGGTCGACGAGCGCCACCCCGCGCCGGCTGAGGCCGCCGTCCGAGCTCTCGGCGGCGCCGTCGGCGAAGGCGTTGCGGTGGTTCCAGGTCAGCCCGACCATCCGCAGGCCCAGCTCCCAGAGCGGCCCGACCAGGCCGGCGTCGACGCCCAGCGCCTCGGCCCCCTCCATCGCCAGCAGCAGCCCGATCCGGCCCTGCTCGCGGACCGCCCGCAGGTCGCGCTGGTCGCGCAGCCGGACCACCTCGCCCGGCTGCTCGCGGGCGGCGCGGTGCCACTCGCCGATCTGCTCCAGCGTCCGCCGCAGCGCCAGCTCCGGCAGCAGCTCGCGGTCGGAGGCGAAGGTCGGGCAGACCTGCAGCGCGACCCCGCCGGCCCGCAGCTGCCCCAGCCAGTGGCGGCCGAACGGCCGCTCCTCCGCCCGCCGGTGGTGCAGCTCGGAGAGCAGGTCGACGTGGGCGTCGGCGATCGTCACGCGGACGGCTCCGGGGCCGGCGTCGAGCGGGCGCGGCGCAGCGACCAGCCGCGCCGGCGGACGCTGGCCGGCGACTCGCCGCGGGGGTCGATCGCCGTCTGCAGCTCGTCGCCGAGCAGGTTGAAGACGAGCACCACGATCGCGATCGCCAGGCCGGGGAAGAGCGGCGCCCACCAGGCGGTCAGCATCGTGCCGAGGCCAGCGCTGGTCATCGCGCCCCACTCCGCGGTCGGCGGCTGGGCGCCGAGGCCGAGGAAGCCGAGCCCGGCCGCG
Organism: Patulibacter defluvii; assembly: GCF_034096925.1. Taxonomy (NCBI): domain Bacteria; kingdom Bacillati; phylum Actinomycetota; class Thermoleophilia; order Solirubrobacterales; family Patulibacteraceae; genus Patulibacter; species Patulibacter defluvii. Next base: position 42,655 of record NZ_JAWZSQ010000017.1, on the reverse strand, counting down.
GTCAGGATCGCGAAGCCGATGTCCATCGTCGCCATCACGATCACCGGGGCGATCGAGTTCGGCAGGATGTGGCGCCGCATCAGCCGCCACGGGCCGACCCCGAGCACCCGCGCGCTCTCGACGTAGCCGAGCTGCTTGACGGCCAGCACCTGCCCGCGGACCAGCCGCGCGTAGGCCGGCCACCAGGTGATCACCAGCGCGATCGCGGTGTTGACCAGGCTCGGCTGGAGCACCACCACGACCATCATCGGCAGCAGCATCGGCGGGAAGGCGAAGAAGACGTCGGTGAACCGCATCAGCAGCTCGTCGATCCGGCCGCCGCGGTAGCCGGCGATCGCCCCCAGCACGCCACCGATCAGGGTCCCGAGCACGACCACGATCACGCCCATCAGGAGCGAGATCCGGGTGCCGTGGATCACCCGGCTGAGGACGTCGCGACCGAACTCGTCGGTCCCGAACGGGTGCGACCAGCTCGGCCCCTGGAGCCGGTGGGTCAGGCTCTGCGCCAGCGGGTCGTGCGGCGCGAACAGCGACGGCACGATCGCCAGCAGCACGAAGACCGCGACGACGGCCAGCGAGGCGGCCAGCAGCGGCCTCCGGAGCAGCTTGCCGGTCACAGGCGGATCCTTGGATCGAGGCGGGCGTAGAGCAGGTCGACCGCGAGGTTCACCAGCACGAAGGCGAGCGTGGCGATCAGCGTGATGCCCTGGATCGAGTTGTAGTCGAGCTGGCGGATCGAGGTCAGCGCGTAGCTGCCGAGGCCCGGCCAGTCGAAGATCTGCTCGACCAGCAGCGCGCCGCCGAGCAGGTAGCCGAACGAGATCCCGACGATCGTCGCGACCGGGATCAGCGCGTTGCGCAGCGCGTGGCGCCAGATCACCCGCCGCTCGGGCACGCCCTTGGCGCGGGCGGTCGCGACGTACGGCTCGCGCAGCACCTCGACCATGCTCGTGCGGGTGGTTCGGACGACCCGGGCGACCGTCGCCAGCGAGAGCGCGAAGGCCGGCAGCGCCAGGTGCCAGAGCGCGTCGACGAAGACGCGGAAGTTGCCCGCCAGCAGCGCGTCGACCGTGATCAGGCCGGTCACCTGCCGCAGCGGGTGGGCCGCGACCACCTCCGTGCTGACCCGGTTGCCGCTCGGGAAGATCCCCAGCTCGTAGTAGAGGAGCAGCAGCAGCACGATGCCGATCACGAAGACCGGCAGCGCCACGCCGAGGATCGCGATCAGGCGGCTGACGTGGTCGACGAAGCGGCCCCGCCGCGCGGCCGCGATCACCCCCAGCGGCACCCCGACGAGGATCGAGATCGCCAGCGCGGCCAGCGCCAGCTCGAGCGTCGCCGGGAACGCCTCCTCCAGGTTGGCCGCGACCGTCTCGCCGTTCGACAGCGCCTCGCCGAGGTCACCCTGCGCCAGGTCGCTCATGTACGACCCGTACTGCTCGACGATCGGCCGGTCCAGCCCCAGCTCGTGGCGCATGCGGTCGACCTGCGACTGCGGCGCGTTGAGCCCCGCCACCAGCCGCGCCGGATCGCCCGGCACGACGTGGGAGAGGAAGAACGTGACCAGGGTCACGACGAGCAGGACCGGGATCAGCAGCAGGACCCGGCGGAGGGTGAAGGCGAGCATCGGCGGTGACCGGCTACGAGGAGAAGTCGTGCCAGAGCTGCGCCTCGCGCGGCTCCCAGAACTCCTCCTCGACCGACTCCAGGTCGAAGTGCTCCTGGTACGGGTCGACCGCCTTGTAGGCCTCGTAGGGGCCGTCCCAGTTCTTGCGCCGCTCCTTGTAGCGGGCCCGCGCCTCCGGCGACTCGTACTCGAAGAGCATGATGTAGCGGCCGCTGGGCTGGCCCGTCTCGCGGTCCAGCTCGCGGTAGTAGCGGGTCGACTTCCACTCCGGGAACAGCTCGTCGCGGTGCTCGGCCACGAAGGCGAACCAGCGGCGGATGATCTCGTCGTGGCTGTCCTCGGGCACGCCCGGCTTGATCCGCCAGGCCTCGAACTCGATCAGGCTCGTCATTCGTCGTCTCCTCACTCGGCGATCGTCACGTCGCGGAAGCTCGTCCCGCCGATGACCGCCACCTGGTAGCCCTGGACCACGTCGCGCGTGGGGGCGTTCTTGACCGTCTGCGACAGGAAGATCGAGGTCGCGTCGTTGGCGATCTGCTGCGCCGCCTGGCGGTACAGCTCCTCGCTCTGCTTCATGTCGGTCTGGCGCCGCGCCTGGTCGAGCAGCTGGTCGACCTTCGCGTTCTCGTAGTGCGACAGGTTGCCCTCGACGCCGTGGCCGGCCTTGCTGTGGAAGTGGTTCCAGAGGATCGCGTCGGCGCTGGCGAACGGCGGGTTCGACGACCACGAGTAGAAGCCGAGCCGGTTGGCCTCGACGCCCTCGACGAGGCTCGAGAGCGGCAGCTCGCGGAGGTCGAGCTGGACGCCGATCTGCTTCAGGTTGTCCTGCATCACCTGGGCGATCGCCTTCAGCGGACCGAAGTCGACGTACCACGAGGTCAGCCGCAGGCCCTTGGCGTGGCCGGCCTCGGCCAGCAGCTGCTTGGCCTTCTGGACGTCGTGGTTGAAGGGGCCGGCGGGGGCCTCGCCGGCGAGCAGGCCCTTCGGCACCGGGCCGCCGAGCCGCGCGCCCTGGTCCTGGACGACGCCGGAGATGATCCCGTCGTAGTCGATCGCGTACGAGAACGCCTGCCGGACCTTCGGGTCGTCGAACGGCTTCTTGCTCAGGTTCATCACCCAGTAGGCGGCGTCGTAGATCGGCTGGCGCACGATCTTCACGCCGCTGACGCCCTGGAGCGCCCGCAGCTGGTCGCTGGAGAGGATGTTCGGGTCGACCACGTCGACGTCGCCCTGGCGCAGCTTGAGGCTGGTGGTCGAGGCGTCGCCCGGCGACTCGAAGCGGAGCGAGGCGAGCTTGGCCTTCGTCTGCCAGGTCGAGTCGGAGCGCTGGAGCGTCAGGTACTGGTTGCGACGCCAGACGCCGAGCTTGAAGGGCCCGGTGCCGCTCATGTTGTTCTTGAACCAGCGCTCGGCCCAGCGGTCCTTCTTGGTCGCGTGCTGCTCGACCATCTTCGGGTTGACGATCGAGCCGATGTCGAACAGCGCGACGATCTGGAGGAACGGCGCGTAGGGCGCCTTCAGCTTGACGGTGACCGTCCGCGGGTCGACCGCCTGGATGTCCTTGGCCGTCGTGTGCTGGGAGAAGAGCGACGAGTCGCCCTTGCCGATCGCCAGCACCCGCTGGAGCGAGAGCACGACCGCGTCGGCGTCGAGCGGGGTGCCGTCGTCGAAGGCGACGCCCTCGCGCAGGTGGAAGGTGTAGGTCAGGCCGTCGTCGCTGACCTCCCACTTCTCGGCCAGGCCGGGGCTCAGGTCGTGCCCGTTCGGCGCCAGCTCGATCAGCCGGTCGTAGACGTTGCGGAACATGATCGCCGACTGGCTGTCGGTCCCGACCGCGGGGTCGAGGCTGATCGGCTCGGCCGACATCGCGTAGCGCAGGGTCGCGTTCGAGACCGCCGCGCCCTTGGCGCCGCCGTCGTTGGTGGTCGCGCCGGTGCCGCCCAGCGTCTCGCCGCCGCAGCCGGTGGCGGCCAGCGCGGCCCCGCCGGTCAGCAGCACCGCGGTCCACCGATTCCTCATCCGTGACATCTCTCTCCTCGTGGTTCCCCGTCGGTCGCGGCCGGGGCTCCGGCCGCGACGATCTCCCCCGCGCGCACGCAGGCGCTCCGTTGCTCCGATCCGATCTCGGCCAGCGGCGGCAGGCCGCTCGCGCAGCGCTCCTGGGCCCAGCCGCAGCGGGTCCGGAAGCGGCAGCCCGACGGCGGATCGACCGGGCTCGGGACGTCGCCCTGCAGCCGGATCCGCTCCCGCCCCCGCCGCCGCGGGTCCGCGTCGGGCACCGCCGACAGCAGCGCCTGCGTGTAGGGGTGGGCGGGCCGGCGGTAGATCCGCTCGGGATCGCCCTGCTCGACGATCGCGCCCAGGTACATCACCGCCACCCGGTCGGCCAGGTGGTGGACGACCGAGAGGTCGTGGGCGATGAACAGGCAGGTCAGGTCGAGGTCGGCCCGCAGCCGGTCCAGCAGGTTGATGACCTGGGCCTGGACCGAGACGTCGAGCGCCGAGACCGCCTCGTCGCAGACCAGCACCTCGGGCTCGACCGCCAGCGCGCGGGCGATCCCGATCCGCTGCCGCTGGCCGCCCGAGAACTCGTGCGGGTAGCGGCCGGCGCAGTTCGGGTCGAGCCCAACCATCTCCAGCAGCTCGCCGACCCGGACCGCGTGCCGCGACGGCTCGACGATCCCCGGGTGGGCGATCCAGCCCTCGGCGATCAGCTCGCCGATCCGCATCCGCGGGTTGAGCGTCGCGAACGGATCCTGGAAGACCATCTGGACGTGGCGGCGCATCCGCCGCTGCTCGCGCGGGGCGAGCGCGGCCAGGTCGCGGCCGCGGTAGACGATCCGGCCGGCGGTCGGCTGCTCCAGCTGGACCATCAGCCGCGCCAGCGTCGACTTGCCGCAGCCGGATTCGCCGACCAGGCCCAGGGTCTCGCCCTGGTGCAGCGTCAGGTCGATCCCGTCGACCGCCCGCACCGCGCCCCGCTGGCGGCGGCCGAACGGGCCGCCGCCGCGGATCGGGAAGTGCTTGACCAGCCCTTCCAGCTGGAGGACCGGCTCAGCGGACGGCATCGGCCAGGACCTCGTCGACGTGGTGGCAAGCGGCGCGGTGGCCCGCGTCCAGCTCGCGGTCCTCGGGGACCTCGGCGGTGCAGCGGTCGTCGGCCAGCGGGCAGCGCGGGTGGAAGCGACAGCCGGCCGGCGGGTCGATCAGCTCGGGCGGAGCGCCGCCGATCGCCTGCAGCGTCCGGCCGCGATCGCCGATCCGCGGCTGCGACGCGATCAGCGCCCGCGTGTAGGGGTGCGCGGGCCGGTGGTGGAGCTCGTCGGCGGTGCCGGTCTCGACGATCCGGCCGGCGTACATCACCGCCACCCGGTCGGCGATCTCGCCGACGACGCCGAGGTCGTGGGTGACGAGCACCAGCCCCATCCCGGTCTCGCGCTGGAGGTCGGCCAGGACCTCGAGGATCTGGGCCTGGACGGTGACGTCGAGCGCGGTCGTCGGCTCGTCGGCGATCAGCACGTCGGGCTCGAGCGCGATCGCCATCGCGATCACGATCCGCTGCCGCATGCCGCCCGAGAACTGGTGCGGGTAGTGGCGCGCCCGCTCGTCGGCGAGCGGGATCCCGACCCGGTCCATCAGCTCGATCGCCCGCCGCATCGCCTCGCGCTTGCGGGTCCGGCGGTGGACGCGGAACATCTCGGCGATCTGGGCGCCGACGGTGAAGGTCGGGTTGAGCGCGGCGAGCGGGTCCTGGAAGACCATCGCGATCCGCGAGCCGGCCAGCGACCGCCGCTCGCGCGGGTCGAGGGTCAGCAGGTCGCGGTCCTCGAAGCGGACGCCGCCGGAGACCTCGGCCCCGGTCCCGTCGAGCAGCCCGACGACCGCCTGGGCGCTGACCGTCTTGCCCGAGCCGGACTCGCCGACGATCGCCAGCGTCTCCTCGCGGTCGAGCCGGTAGCTGACCCCGTCGACCGCGCGGACCAGGCCGCGGGCGGTCGGGAAGCGGACGCGGAGGTCGTCGACCTCGAGCATCAGGACTTGCCTCCGTGGCAAGAGCAGCGACCGTCGTCGCCTGGACGGGCCGTCCCCGCGACCGGGGCCACAACGCCCTTCCCTCCCGAAATCGAGCTTGCCAGCACGGTCAGCATTCTGTGCGATCTCCCACAGACGCGCCAACCCGCCCCTGGGGGTTTGTGTCTCGGGTGTTGGACGGCGCCCCTGACGGCGCTCCCGATCGGGGCTAGGTTGTCCGGACGGCGCTGGCTGCACGGCCGCGCCGCGACCGACCGAACGACCCTCCGGAGACCACCCGTGCCCGTCGACTTCGTCCCCCCGCAGCTGCCCTCGCCCTGCCGCGTCGTGCTGCTCGGCGCCGCCACCCAGGGCTGGTACTCGGCCAGCGACGAGGACCGCCGCCAGCGGGCGCTGCCGCGCTTCCAGGCGGTCGTCGAGGAGTGGCGCGCGCTCGGCGCCGTGCCGCTCGGCACGCTCGACGACGACCTCTTCATGGTCGGCGAGCCCGGCTCGCCGGAGTTCACCTGGTACCTGATGTTCGACGTGCCCTCGTTCGAGGTCGTCGCGGCGATGATCCAGCGCGTGCGCGAGAGCGTCGACGGCGTGCGGCTGGACGAGTTCGTGCGCTTCGAGGCCCGGATCGGGCGGCCGTTCTTCCTGCTCGAGGGCTGAGCGGCGCGGCGTCGGGCGACGCGGTCCGCCGCCCGACCCCGGGGCTCAGCCGTCGGCGGGGTGCGGCGGCGTGCTGCCGGCCGGCGCCAGGTAGGCAGCCGAGGGGCTGCCGGCGGGGGTGAAGACGCCGAGCACGTGCATCTCCTCCTCCGCCGGGTTCTCGTTGACGTGGACGTCGCGGGGACGGATCCGGACCGCCGAGCCGACGCCCATCTCCTGCGGCACGCCGCTGACCTGGTGGTAGCGGGCACGGCCGCGGACGACCATCACGATCTCGTCGTACTGGTGGAAGTGCCACGGCGCCGCGCCCGGCGGCACCACGCCGACGAACATCGTCGCCCGGCAGCAGCCGTTGTCGGGCCCGAGCATGATCTGGAAGCTGCGGCTGCCGGTCGCGTCGTCGGCCCCGGCCAGGTCGAGCTGCGCGACCCGCGCCGGCTCGCCGAGCGGCGCGTGCAGGTCGGCGTCGCCGGCGGCCGCGAAGCGGGCGACCGTCAGCGCCTCGGCGGCGGTCAGGTCGAGCGCCTCGCCGGCCGGCACCAGCAGCGCCGTGCCCGGGCGGACGTCGACCGCGGCGCCGTCGACCGCGGTCCGGCCGCGACCCTCGAGCACGTAGAGCAGCAGGTCGTCCTCGCCGCCCGCGACCGCGGCGCTCGCCCCGGCGGCGACCCGCAGCAGCGCCAGCGACAGCGGCGAGCCCTCCTGCGGCGCGATCATCGGCGCGAGGGCGACGCCCGCCGCCACCTCGCTCGCCGGCGCCTGGTCGGTGTGCACGACCGGCCTCGTCTCCATCTCGTCCCTTCCGTCGACCACGATCACCCCATTGAAGCGGCGCGCCGCCAGGCCTGGCGGGCGACGAGCGAACTTCCGTCCCACCGGCTGGACCACCGGCCCGCGGTCTCAGATCCGAGACGACGGCGGCGGTCGATCCGTGACGCGCGCGCGGGAGCCGGCTTCAATCCGCCCATGAGCACGACGCCCGCGGAGACCGTCTTCCACGCCGCGCACGCCTGGCTCGGCGGCGAGCGGGTGGCGGACGACGTCGAGCTGCGGGTCGCCGACGGCCGGATCGCGGCGGTCCGGCCGGGCGTGGCGGCCGCCGACGGCGCGGTCCGGCTGCCGGGCGTGACCCTGCCCGGCCTGGCCAACGGCCACTCGCACGCCTTCCACCGCGCGCTGCGCGGCCGCACCCACCGCGGCAGCGGCACCTTCTGGACCTGGCGCGAGGACATGTACGCGGTCGCCGCGCGGCTGACGCCCGACCACTACCGGGCGCTGGCGCGGGCGGTCTACGCCGAGATGGCCCTGGCCGGGATCACCTGCGTCGGCGAGTTCCACTACCTGCACCACGGTCCCGACGGCCGCCCCTACGGCGACCCGAACGCCTTCGGCGAGGCGCTGATCGAGGCCGCGGCCGAGGCCGGGATCCGGATCACGCTGCTCGACGCCTGCTACCTGGCCGGCGGCTTCGGCGAGGGCGGCCGGCCGGCGCCGCTGGCCGGCCCGCAGGTCCGCTTCGGCGACGGCGACGCGGTCGCCTGGGCCGAGCGGGTCGGCGCGCTGCGGCCGCGCGAGCACGCCCGGATCGGGGCCGCGATCCACTCGCTGCGGGCGGTCCCGGTCGACCAGCTGGCGACCGTCGTCGGCTGGGCCGGCGAGCGGGCGGCGCCGCTCCACGTCCACCTCTCCGAGCAGCGGGCGGAGAACGAGGCCTGCCGGGCCGCCCACGGCTGCACCCCGACCGAGCTGCTGGACGCCCACGGCGCGCTCGGTCCCCGCTGCTGCGCGGTCCACGCCACCCACCTGAGCGACGGCGACGTCGGGCGGCTCGGAGGCTCGGCGACCTGCGTCTGCATGTGCCCGACCACCGAGCGCGACCTGGCCGACGGGATCGGGCCGGCGGGAGCGCTGGCGCGGGCCGGCTCGCCGCTGGCGCTCGGCAGCGACAGCAACGCGATCGTCGACCCGTTCGAGGAGGCCCGCGGGCTGGAGCTGGACGAGCGGCTGGCGACCGAGCGCCGCGGCCACTGGTCGTCGGCGGCGCTGCTGCGGGCCGCGACCGTCGACGGCCACGCCGCCCTCGGCTGGCCCGAGGCGGGGACGCTGAGCGTCGGCGCGCCGGCCGACTTCGTGACCGTCGGGCTCGACTCGGTGCGGCTGGCCGGCACCCGCCCGCAGACGGCGCTCGAGTCGCTGGTCTTCGCCGCCGCCGCGGCCGACGTGCGCGAGGTCGTGGTCGGCGGGAGGCGGATCGTCTCCGGAGGGCGCCATCTGCTGGTCGCCGACGTCGCCGGCGCCCTCGACGACGCGATCGGGACGCTGTTCGACGACTAGGAGGACGACGTACGCGTACGGTCTATAGTTCGCACCCGGGAAGCTGGGTGGGGCACCGTACGAACGAGGGAGTTCGCGTGGCCGACGGGCGATGCGAGGCACGAGAGCGACTGATCGGGGACCCCTCCCCGGGCCAGCGGCTGGTCCGCGAGATCGTCGCCGCCGCCGCGACGCCCGACGACGTCCGCGCCGCCCTCCGCGAGGCCGCCGCGACCCTCGCCGAGGACCCGATCGTCGGCCAGCCGACCCGCGCCACCGCCGCCGACCGCCAGTACCTGTCGTGGCAGCGGGCCCGGGCCGCGGAGCCCGCCGCGGACGACCCCGCGGCGGACACGGGCGTGGCCGTCCGGCGCTGCACCCTCGACTGGGAGCACCCGCCGCCGCTGCTGGAGCTGCTGCGCGCGACCGATCCGGCGACCGACCGCGAGCTGGCGCCGGTCGACGGCGTGAGCGCGTTGCACGCGCTCTTCCACGGCGACGCCGACGCCGCCGGGCCGGCACCGACCGGCACGATCCTGGTCGACGAGCAGCACGTGGTGCCGACCCGCGGGGCGGCGGTCGTCGCCGGTCACGTCGCCGCCGGGCTGCGGATCGCGCCCGCCCGCGCGGACCGCTGGACGCTGATCCGGACCGCCCCCGACCCCGACCTGCGCGCGACGCTGCTGGCCCACCAGGCGCTCGATCCGCGCGGCCGGCTGCTGGGGCCGCCGCACCACGAGCCGGCCGCGATCGAGGCCGACCGCGACGAGTACGTGGCGCTGCTGCCGCTGCTGACCGCGGCGGCGACGCGCGACCAGCGGCTGCCCGTCCGCCGCTGGCCCTTCCGCCGCCGGCCGGCGACCTTCGCCCAGCAGGTCGCGGCGCTGGAGGCCGCGGCCGGACGCCTGCTCTGAGCCCTCAGGCCGCCCAGGGCGGGACGATCGTAGGGCCGTCGGGCAGGATCGTCGCCTGACCGCCGGCGGCCATCGCGCAGACCGCCTCGAAGCCGTCGTCGCCGGCGACGAGCGCGAACGGCCGCCCGGCCGGGACCAGCAGGCAGTCGCCGGCGGTCAGGGTCTCGGCGCGGCCGTCCAGCTCGACGACGGCGCTGCCGCGGAGGGCGAGGAAGACCTCCTCGCGGCTGAGCTGGTGGGCGGGGCTGGCGGCACCGGGGGCGAGGGCGACCCGCCACAGGCTCAGGTCGCGGGATCCGCGGCTGGGCGCGGCGTAGCCGGTGGCGGTGGTGCCGTCGGCGCGGAAGGTCGGGGCGTCTGCGGCTCGGAGAATCATCGTCAAGTACTATTGACCAATGACGGGCAGGAAGTCAAGTGATCCTGACGAACTTGCCGACGACGGGCCCGACACGGCGATCCTGCTGGCCGCCGGCTACCGCGTCGTCGTCGACCGGCTGCTGGCCGCGATGGAGGCCGCCGGCCTGACGATGCGGCCGACCTGGGGCTACGTGATCCGGGCCCTCCACGACCAGCCGCTGCCGCTGGTGCGGCTGGCCGAGCTGCTCGCGGTCAGCAAGCAGGCGGCCCAGCAGACGGTCGACGACATGCAGCGCGCCGGCCTGGTCGAGCGCCACGCCGACCCCGACGACCGCCGCCGCAAGCTGCTGGCGCTGACCGACGACGGCCGTCGCGTGCGGGCGACGGCGCTGGCCGTCAGCGCCGACCTCGACCGCGAGCTGGGCGCCGACGGCCCCGCCCTGCGGCGGGCGCTGCTGGGGCTGGTCGAGCGCCACGGCGACCTCGATGACGTCCAGGCCCGCCGCGCCCGGATGCCCTGGTGAGCCGGGGGCCGGGCGTCGTGTGACCAGGTGCACGTCCAGCCGCCGTCCAGACCCCTTGCGGAGCGACGTGCCGGAGCTACAGTTGGTGATGCGCGTGGACGCCACGGACAGCCGCCCCGGCCAACGGGTCGGCGACGGTCACGAGCCCGCCCCACCCGCGTCGGCGACCACGGTCCCGACGCCCCGAGAAACCTCCCGGACCGCCCCGTCGGCGGACCACGGGCTCCGGCCCGGCTGCGGCCGTCGGTCCACGTGCGCCCCCATGACCCGAACCACGCCCCATGCTGCTCGTATCGCTCCTCTCCTCCGCCGCCATCGCCTTCGGCCTCGGCGCCAACCTGCCCCAGATCGCCCGCATGCTCCAGGCCGGCTCGGCCGCCGGCCAGAGCCCATTCGGCTGGGCGATGGGCGCCGTCGCCAACCTCTGCCTGGCCTACGTCAACCTGGTCGGGCTCGGTGCCCTGCTGCTCGGCGTCGCCAACCTGATCACCGTCCTCCTCTGCTCGGTCGCGATCGTCCTGATCCGGCGGCTCGGCGCCGCCCCGGCGGAGCCACTGCTGCACGACGCGCGGCTCGACGCGATGCACACCGCGGAGCTGGCCCTCACCCGCGAGGCGGTCGAGGCCGCCGAGCGCCGCCGGGCCGACCGCCGCGCCGCCGCCCGCGCCGAGGAGGCCCCGCGCGAGGATCTGGTGGCGCTGCCCGCGGCCTGAGCCGGAGCAGACCGACCCGGGCGGTACCGTGCCCGCCGTGGAGCTGACCGTGGCCAACCGCACGATCGTCCGGGTCTTCGCGATCGTCGCCGCGCTGGCCGGCCTGCTCTACCTGCTGTGGACGGTCCGCAGCACCGTCCTGCTCGTCTTCCTGGCCGTCTTCCTGGCGGTCGCGCTGGGGCCGGCGGTCGACTGGTTCGGGCGCCGGCGGGTGCCGCGGGCGCTGGCGATCCTGCTCGTCTACCTGGGGATCGTGCTGTCGATCTTCGGCGTCGGGCTAATGATCGTGCCGCCGGTGGTGAACGGCGTCGACGACCTCTCGCGCGACATCCCCGGCTACGTCGACGACCTGCGCGACTCGAAGACGTTCCGCAAGTACGACGACAAGTACCAGATCACCGAGAAGCTGACCGAGCAGGCGGAGAAGCTGCCGAGCCGCCTGGGCGACGCCGCCGGTGCGCTGCAGTCGGTCACGGTCGGGGTCTTCGGCGCGATCGTCCAGCTGGTCACCGTCCTGACGCTGACCTTCTTCCTGCTGCTCGACGGGGGCAAGGTGCTGGCCTTCCTGCACCGCGCCCGCGGGCCGAACGCGAGCGACCGGCTGGAGCGGATCCTGGCCGAGATCTACCGCTCGACCTCCGGCTACGTGGTCGGCAACCTGCTGATCAGCCTCTGCGCGGGGATCACGACCTTCGTCACGCTGACGATCCTCGGCGTCCCCTTCGCCGCGCCGTTGGCGGTGCTGATGGCCTTCCTCGACCTGATCCCGTTGGTCGGCGCCACGATCGGCGGCGTCGCGGTCGGGCTGGTGACGCTCTTCCACGCCTTCCCGACGGCGACGATCGTGTGGGTGGTGGTGCTGATCGTCTACCAGCAGATCGAGAACAACGTGGTCCAGCCGATGGTCTACCGGCGGACGGTCAACGTGCACCCGATCCTGGTGATCGTGGCGATCCTGATCGGCTCGTCGCTGCTCGGCGTGCTCGGGGCGCTGCTGGCGATCCCGATCGCCGCCGCGCTGCAGGTGGTGATCCGCGAGCTGTGGGCGATCCGCGAGCAGCGGCGCGCCCCGCAGCCGGCCGAGGCCGTGGACGGTTGATCGACCGCTAGCGCGCGTACCCCGTCACCACGAGCGGCGGGGTGCCATCATCGAACGATGGATGCGCTGATCGTCTTCGGCCTCGTGGTCGTCGTCGGGGTGCTCCTGGCCGTGGTGATCGCGGGCGACTTCGCCCGCGCGGTCTGGTCGCACTTCGGGGTCGTGCTGCTGATCGCGGTCGGGACCGTGATCTACCTGGGCCTGACCGGCCACCTGAGCGGCTGACCCTGCCGCGGCCGGGCGCGCCTCAGTCCGGGCGAACGGCGAGCAGCGGGTCGCCGGAGCGGGCGCCGGGACCGGGCAGCGGGGTGACCCCGTGGGCGTCGATCGGCTCGCCGCAGTGGTCGCAGACGACCACCGGGTGGGTGATCTCGCCGCAGGCCTCGTGGCGCAGCAGCATCGGCGGGCCGTCGGGCAGCCCGGTGTGGCGGTTGCCCCACTCCATCAGCGCCGCCACCAGCGGGTACAGCTCGAGCCCGGCGTCGGTCAGGCGGTACTCGAAGCGGGTCCGGTTCTCGGTCTCCTCGTACGGCTGCCGCTCGAGGATTCCGCCCTGCTCGAGGCCGCGCAGGCGGTCGGTCAGGACGTTGCGGGCGATCCCGGTCATCCGCTGGTAGTCCTCGAAGGTGCGGGCCTTGAAGTAGGCCGCGCGGAGGATCGAGAAGACCCACCGGTTGCCGAGGATCGCGCCCGCCCGAGAGATCGCGCAGTTGCTGGTGGCGAGCTCGTCGTGACGCACGTTCCGAGTGTAGCGACCGATCAGTTGCGATTCGCAACGCAGCGCTCTAGGGTGCGTTGCGGTTTGCAACCCATGACGCCGAAAGGCCGCCCATGACCCGCCGGACCCTCGCCCTGCTCGCCATCTGCGGCGGCTCGTTCCTCGCCTTCCTCGACGCGACGATCGTCAACGTCTCGTTCCCCGACATCCGCCGCTCGTTCGACGACGCCAGCAACGCGCAGCTGAGCTGGATCCTCGACGCCTACTTCATCGTCCTGGCCGCGTTCCTGGTGCCCGCGGGCGGGATCGCCGACCGGCTCGGGCGCAAGCGGGTCTTCCTGGTCAGCACCGGCGCCTTCGTCGCGGCCAGCGCGCTCTGCGCGATCGCCCCCAGCTGGCAGACGCTGATCGCCGCCCGCGTGCTCCAGGGGCTGGCGGCGGCGGTGATGGTGCCGGTCTCGCTGGCGCTGCTGCTGCCGCTGTTCCCGGTCGAGCGGCGGGCGGCCGGGATCGGGATCTGGGGCGCGGCGGCGGCGCTGGCCGCGGCCTTCGGCCCGCCGCTCGGCGGCGTCCTGGTCGAGATCGCCGACTGGCGCTGGATCTTCCTGGTCAACCTGCCGCTCGGCGCGCTGGTGCTGGTGGCCGGCGTCCGCGCGCTCGACGAGAGCCGCGACGAGCACGCCAGCGGCCTGCCCGACCTGGTCGCCTCGGCCCTCAGCGCGATCGGGCTGGGGTTGCTGGCGCTGGCGATCGTCGAGGGCAACAGCTGGGGCTGGGGCGCGCCGCGGACGCTCGCCGCGGCGGCCGTCGCGCTGCTGCTGACGGCGATCGTCGTCCGCCGCTGCCTGACCCACCCGCGGCCGCTGGTCGACCCGGCCCTGCTGCGGATCCCCTCGTTCCGCTGGGGCAACCTCGGCACGCTGCTGTTCTCGATGGCGTTCTTCTCGACGATCCTCGGCAACATCCTCTTCCTGACCGGCGTCTGGCAGTACTCGGTGCTGCACGCCGGCCTGGCGACGGTGCCGGGACCGCTGATGAGCGCGATCGTCGCCGGGCCCGCCGGCCGGCTGGCCGACCGCTTCGGCCACCGCGCCGTGATCGTGCCGGGGACGCTGCTCTACGCCGCCGGCCTGCTGATCCTGCGCGGCGCCGGGGCCGAGCCCGACTACCTCGGCACCTGGCTGCCGGGGATGTCGCTGACCGGGCTCGGGATCGGCCTCGCCTTCCCGATCCTCGGCGCCGCCGCCGCGGCCGACATCACCCCCGACCGGTTCGGGATCGCGAGCGCGGTGACCGGGGCCTTCCGCCAGTTCGGGGCGGTGCTCGGGACGGCGATCCTGATCGCGATCGTCGGCGAGCCGCGGACGCTGGCCGCCGCCGGCGCGGCCGCCGACGACGCCTACCTGTTCGGGATCGGGACGGCGCTGGCGGCCGGGCTCGCCGCGCTCGCCCTGCGGCGGCCGGCACCGGTCGCGGTCGAGGAGCCGGCCGCGCCGCCGGCCCCCGTCGCGCTCGGCCGCTGAGCCGTTCCCGCGATCATGGGCGGATGGATTCCGCCCCCGCCCTGGTCCGCCGGCCCGACGCCGCCACGCTGGTGGTCGGCGGGCCCGAGGCGGTCGCGTTCCTCGAGGCGCACCTGACCGCGCCGGTCCTCGACCTGCGGCCGGGCGACGGCCGGCCGGCGGCGATGCTGGCGCCGAAGGGCACGCTGCTGGGGATCGTGCGGGTCCGGCGCGAGCCGTCGCGGGTGCTGCTGGAGGCCGACCGGGCGACGCTCGACGCGGTCGCCCCGGCGCTGGCCCGCGGCACGATCGGCTGGCAGGTCGAGCTGGAGCGCGACGAGGCCGTCGCCGAGCTGGCGCTGCTGGGCGCGGGCGCGGCGGCGCTGGTCGTCGGCGACCCGCTGGCGGCCGACGGCCACGCGGCCGTCGAGCTGGCCGGACGGCCGCTGACCGCGATCGGGACCGCCGACGGGATCGACCTGCGGCTGGCGGCGGCGGACGTCGACGCGGTCGCCGCCGAGCTGCTCGCGCGCGGCGCCGTCGCCGCCGACCACGACCTCGACCAGCGGCGGCGGGTCGAGCGCGGCCGGCCGGCGTTCGGGGCCGAGCTGGACGAGCGGACGCTGCCGCACGAGGCCGGGCTGGTGCCGGCCGTCGTCACCACCGAGAAGGGCCTCTACCCCGGGATGCAGACCGTGCTCCGCCAGCAGCGCAGCGGCACAGTCCACCGCGCCGTCCGGAGGCTGCGGCCCACGGCCCCGGTGGCGGCCGGCGATCCGGTCGTCGACGGCGAGGGCCGCGAGGTCGGCCGGGTCGGCACCGCGGTCGTCTCGCCCGACCACGGCCCGCTGGCCCTCGCGCTGCTGCGGACGAGCGCCGCCCCCGGGACGACGGTGGCGGTCGCGGGGACGGCGGCGACGGTCGAGGAGGCCGACGACCTGCGGGGGACGCGGCAGTAGAACACGATCGGCGCCACATAGCGCTCATGCCTCGACGCCGTCGCTATGGACGGCACAGATTGCAGCTTTACGCGCTAGCGCTGGCCCTGCGCACGTCGGAGGTTCGGAAGCCCTTGCTTGCGCCGCCGCACCTTGGGACGCATCGCAGCCGATAGGTCGAGGTCAACGATCGTGTGCTTTCCGGCTGCCCGAGCCTCGCGATGCAGTTCGATGATCTTCACGTGATGTTCCAGCATCGCGTGCGCAAGTTCCGGGGAACGGGGCTGAGGACGAACGAACACGACGGGCTGCTTCGTCCGATGAAGGGCGATGATCATCTCGGGGCTCTTCGACCCAAGGTCCCCAGTGAGCAGGATCGCCCCCTGCGCCTGACACCACGCCACCACGGCCTCGTCGGACTCGCGCTCTCCCCGAGCCGGACAATCCGGTTCGCCAGAACAGGCGCACGCGATCCCCAGCCCCCTCAGCGATCCGGCCACCGCCTCGGGAAGGCACTCATCGAAGAAGAAGAGCACGGGACTAGCCCACGCTGACGAGCATCTCCTCGAACTCGATTGCCTGGCGTAGTCGATCGCGCTCGACTCGGTAGTCGAACTCGATCTCCTCCAGCGTGATGCCTCGCTTGACCATCTGCAGCACCGCTGCAGTCGGCAGCCTTGTGTCAGCGACGCACGGGGCGCCAAGCATGATGGTTGGGTCGACACGGACTCCCTCTACCGGGAGCCATGCCTCCGCGCGACGCTCACTGAATGCTTCAGCGGCACGAAACTCGACTCGCTTGAGATGAACCTCGATGAGGTTCCGTCCCGTCTCCTGGCCACCACGACTGACGTTCGTGAGCTGGCCCGGTTCTTTGAAGTCTGCGTAGACGTCTCGACCATCCGTGTGGAGACCGTTGTACGAGAACGGCCGCGGGTCGTCCATCCTGCGCGCGAGGAACTCCTGGGCGGCGCGGATCTGCGGGAGGCGCACACCGCAACTGCTGAGGTGGGCGATGGTGAAAACGCTAACGAGGTCTCGGAACGAGTAGTCCGGACGCCGAGGCGTATGACCGAGAGGGCGGACGACATTGCGGAGCCACGCTTGCGCGCGCGGCACCGAACCGCCGCCCATATCCAGCGCGGCGAAGCGCTCGACTTCCGTGGCGCCATACGCGCCTTGCCCAAACTCGATGTTCGCCGCCGTGACCATCCTGCACCCCACATCGTAAACCTCGGTCGACACGGATCTTCGCCGCGAGACCGGAGACACCTTCGTACCAAAAGCTAGCCGGGACGCGCCCGCGGCGGCATTGGCGTCGTCACAGGTCGACTAGCCGCGCTTCCCAACCAGGCGGACCGCTTCCGACGTTCGTCCAACCGCCGTGCACGTTGTCCGCGCGCGGCCGATCCACGGGGCGTGCGCCCCGACCACCGCACGTCGCCCCGGGGCGAGGACGGCTTCGCCCTCGTCGAGCTGCTGACCGTCTGCGCCCTGCTGGCCGGCGTCACCGGTGCGCTGCTGTCGCTCGCGGAGACGGCCGGCCGGGTCGTCCCCCGCGACGTCGAGTGGACGCACGTGGTCGCCGACGGCCGGACCGGCCTGCGGCGGATCGCGCGCGAGCTGCGGCAGGCCGACCGGATCCACGGCGCGACCCCGAACGCGATCGACTTCGAGGTCACCGTCGGCGGCCGCGCGCGGCGGGTGATGATCGCCTGCGACGTTTCCGACGCCGCCGACGAGCGCCGTTGCGTGCGGGTCGAGGCCGCGCCCGGCGCGACCCTGCCGCCGCCCGCCGGCGGCCCTCCGCTGGTCGTGCGGCTGCGCAACGGCACGCCCGCCGACCCGGTCTTCCGCTACACCCCCGACGCGATCGCGCCGCGCCACGTGGCGGTCCGGATCCGGCTCCGCTCCAACGGCGAGCGGCGGGCCGCCGACGGGCCGCTCCACGACGTCGTGCTCGACGACGGGGCCTACCTCCGCAACCAGGACCTGACCGGCGGATGAGGGGCACGCGCGGCTTCACCCTGATCGAGGTGCTGGTGGCGACGCTGTTGCTGGCCGGCGGCCTGCTCGGGACCGCGATGGCCGTCGACGGCGCCCGCGACCTGAGCGCCGTCTCCGAGCGGACGTCGTCGCTGACCCACCGCGCCGAGGAGGAGATCGAACGGATCCGGGCGCTCGGCTACGGCGCGATCGCGCTGCGGGCGCTGCCCGTCCGCTCGGCCGATCCCGCCGACCCGAGCGCGGTCCTGACCGCCGGCGACCCGCCCGCCCTGCGCCCCGACCGCCACTCGCCCGCCGCCGAGCCGCTGGTGGTCGACGGCGAGCGCGGGCGGGTCGACGCGACCCCGCGGCCGTGGAGCGACGGCCGGCTGCGGGGGACGGTCCGCGCCTACGTCAGCTGGCACCGCGACCCCTACTGCGGCAGCGGCTGCCCCGACGCCCGCAACGCCAAGCGGATCACGGTCGCGGTCACCGTCGAGGGCCGCGACCGCGCCCGCCGCGGCCCGGTCTGGCTGTCGACCCTGGTCGCCGACCCGAACGCCGCGCCGGCGGGCTTCGTCGCCGACGGGGTCCGCAACCCGGTCGAGGATCCCGAGACCCGCTGCCTGCCCGACGACGGCCCGGCGGTGCCCTGCACCCGCTCGATCGGCGGGGCCAGCGCCGCCAGCTGGTTCCTCTACGACACGCCGGCGCCGCGCGGCGCCTGGGAGCCGACCGCCGGCGACCACGACACCCACCCGACGGTGGCGCCGTTCGGCGTCTGCAGCGGCCTGACCGCGGCGCTCGCCGCCGGCTGCCCGGTTCCCGACCTGCTGGGCCCCGAGCCGACGCCGGCCGACCCGACCGCCCCGGCCGACCCCGGCCCGCTGCCCGATCGCTCGCGGGACCAGCCCGGATCGGCCGGCAGCGGCGGCCGGATCCTGCGCCGCGACGTCGCCTGCTCGGCGTCGCCGACCGCCGACAACCGCCGTGGGCAGCGGTGGGTGAGCCCACTGCTGGAGGAGGACGCGGTCCTGACCGGCCGCGGCGGGATCACCCTCTACGGCCGCACCGCGGGCGGCGTCCCGGCGGCGGTCACGGTCTGCGTCCGCTTCTCCGCCGTGCCCGGCTCGATCGTGAACCTGGTCGAGCGGCCGCCGCGGCCGCTGGGCACGATCAGCTACGCGCTGGCCGCCTGGCCCGGCGTCACCACGCCGGTCTCGTTCGGCTTCGACCTGGCCGGCGACGACCTGCGGATCCCCGCCGGCCAGCGGCTCGGCGTCCAGCTCTGGGTCGCCGGCTCGTCGGCCGACGACCTGCTGGTCGCCTACGACCACCCGACCGTGCCCTCCTCGCTCCAGCTGCAGCTGCGATGAGCCGCGATCCACACCACGGCGAGCGCGGGGCGGCGATGCTGGTCGCGGTCGGCGTGCTGACCGTGACCCTGCTGCTGTCGGGGCTGGCGCTCGCCGCCGCCACCGCCAGCAACGGGATGTCGAACGACGACGTGGCCGCGAAGCGCGCGCTGCAAGCGGCCGAGGCGGGGCTGCAGACGGCGATCTACCGGATCAACATGCTCCAGCCGGGGGCCGACCGCTGCGTCACCGACGCGGTCGTCGCGGCGGTCGCCGGTCGCTGCCCCGAGCACGGCCCCGAGCCGCTCGGCGACGGCGCGTCGTTCTCCTACCGGACGACCGTCGCGCTGCCCGGCGGCCGCGGCTGCGCCGGGATGCCGGTCCAGGCCCAGACCGCGCTCAGCCAGCGCTGCGTGACCGCGACCGGCCGCGTCGGCGGAACGCTGCGGCGGGTCCAGGGCCGGATCGCCTCCTACGCCGCCACGCCGCTGTTCCCGGTCGCCGGGCTGCTGGGGCTGGAGCGGGTCGACCTCAACGGCAACGTCCAGCTGGAGAGCACCGCCGCGACCAACGGGGTGCTGACGATGAACGGCAACGTCCGCGCCGGCGGGGTGCTGCTGGGACCGGCCGGCAGCGCCCGTCAGGCCGGCAACGTCAGCCCCGGGCCGATCCACCAGCGGACCGCGGCCGAGGGCCCATTCGTGCTCGCCCCGGTCGATCCCGGCAACTCGGCGACGGTCAACGACAACGGCCGGATCGCCAACGGGCTGCGGACCCCGCCGGTCGCTCCCTTCGACGCCGCCAGCGGGGTCGGCCTGCGCTACGACCCGGCGACCCGGGCGCTGCGGGCCAGCGGCAACGCCACCCTGACCCTCGGCGGCGGCGTCTACAACCTCTGCAGCATCGAGATCGCCGGCAACTTCACGCTGGTCGTCGCGCCCGGCGCCAAGGTCGCGCTCTACGTCGACTCGCCCGACGACCCGAACTCGGGCTGTCCGGCCGGGTCGGGCGGGGTGACGGTGGCCGGCAACTTCTCCTCCGGCACCGCCGTCAGCGACCCGACGGCGCTCCAGCTCTACCTCTACGGGACCAGCGACGCGCGGCTGGCGATCAACGGCAACGCGACCCTGACGGCGACCCTCTACGCGCCGCGGACCGACGTCGTGATCGGCGGCAACGCGCGGCTGCGGGGCGGGATCGCCGCCCGCACGGTGACGATGTCCGGCAACGGCTTCCAGTGGGATGGTCGCGCCGGCGAGCTGCAGACCGGCACCACCGGCCTCTACTACCGGACCGCCTGGCGCGAGTGCACGCCGCGGCCGACCGGCGAGGACCCGGGGTCCGGCTGCTGAGCGGCCCGGGGTACGCTGCCGCCGTGCCCACGACCGACCGCCGCCGATGACGACGCCCGCCCGCGAGGAGGTGACCGTCGCGATCGCCGACGGGGTCGCCACGATCACCCTCGACGCCCCCGAGCGGCGCAACGCGCTGACCACTGCGACCGCCCGCGCGCTGATCGCGGCCTGCGAGCGGATCGACGCCGACCTGGCCGTCGGCGCGGTGGTGGTGACCGGGGCCGGCGGCTACTTCTGCGCCGGCGGCGACCGCCCGACCCTGGCCGACGCCGGCGCCGCCCCGGCCGATCCCGAGCAGTTCGCCGGCATGAGCGAGATCTACCGCTCGTTCGCCCGTGTCGGCGAGCTGCAGCCGCCGACGATCGCGGCGATCGTCGGCGGGGCGGTCGGGGCGGGGATGAACCTGGCGCTGGCGACCGACCTGCGGATCGTGGCCGCCGACGCCACGCTGCTCTCGGGCTTCATCCCGATCGGACTCCACCCCGGCGGCGGCCACGGCGTGCTGCTCGGCCGCACCGGCGCCCGCGAGGCGGCCGCGGCGCTCGGCCTCTTCGGCCAGCGGATCGACGGCGCCCGCGCCGCCGCGCTCGGCCTGGCGTGGGAGGCGCTGCCCGCCGACGAGGTGCTGCCGCGGGCCCAGGCGCTGGCCGCGGTGCCGGCCGCCGATCCGGAGCTGGCCCGCCGCACCGCCCAGACGCTGCGGCTGGAGCTGGGCCCGCCGGGCGTCTCGTGGCCGGCGGCGCTGGAGCTGGAGCGGGCGTCGCAGATGTGGTCGATGCGGCGCAAGCACCTGGCGGGCTGAAGCCCGCCGGCCCGTCCGCTCAGCGCCGACCGGCGCCCGCGGGCTCGTCGGCGCGCGGGATCGGCTTGTCGTTCAGCAGCTGCTCGACCCCGCGGTCGACCCGCCAGGGGATCCCGGCGTTGCCCTCGGTGTCCGGTCCGCCCTCGGCCTGCGCGCCGTGAACCCGGATCAGCGAGAAGCGCAGCAGCGCGCCGCGGCCGCGGACCTCGACCCGCGCCCGGTCGCCCTGCTGACGGACGCTGAAGCGCAGCTTCGAGATCACGCGGTCGAACGACGTCGGCTCGTCGACCTCGCCCGGCAGCAGCGCCGGGGCCTTGCTCAGCGCCACCCGGCAGGAGCCGGACGGGCCGCGGTCGAAGCGGGCGCGGGCGGCGTCCGACAGCAGCCCGCAGGCCCGCAGGCCGTTGGCCTCGCCGTTGGCCGCCTGCAGCAGCCGGCTGACCGCGGTCCGCGGGTCGTCGTCGGGGAACTTCTGGGCGTCGCCGCAGCCGCTCGCCCCCAGGCCCGCCGCGAGCAGCAGCGCCAGCGCCGGACCGCGCCGCCGCATCACGCGAGGAACTCGAGGATCTCGGCCACGTCGCGCCGCTCGGGCGTGCGGGCCTCCTGGCGCAGCGGCCCGAGGTGGATCAGGCCGAGCACCTCCTCGCCCGCGGGCACCGCCACCGCCGCCCGCCCGGCCGGCTCCAGCAGCACCGCCGGCGTCCGCCAGTAGGCGGCCAGGCCACGCGCGTGGGCGGCCAGCAGCAGGCCGTAGACCGCCGCCGCGGTCGCGTCGCGGTCCTCGGCCGCCACCCGCGGATCGGGATCGACGACGACCGAGGCGACGACCAGCGTCGGCGCCCGGTCGAGCTTGCCGGCGGCGTCGGCCGGCGAAGCGTCCTTCAGCGCCTGCAGCGCCCGCGGCCCGACGACCCGGAACCGCCACGGCTCGGTCAGGTGGTGGTTCGGCGCCCAGCGCGCCAGCTCGACCAGCTCGCGGACGGTCTCCGGATCGACCGGCTCGGCGCCGTAGACCTTGTGGGTTCGGCGGGTCCGGATCGCCTGCTCCAGGCTCAGCGACGGGGCGCCCTCGCCGGTCCCCGGCTGCGCGCCGCCGCTCACGCCTCGTCGCCCTCGTCCTCGTCGTCCTCGGCGTAGAGCGACTCGCGGGCCAGCTCCTTGCCGTCGCCGGCCAGCACCGCCACCTCGAGCGTGTCGCCGCGGTAGTCGTCCGGCGCCAGCAGCGTGAAGCGCCCGTCGACCACCGGGCAGCGGTCGACGACGATCCCGTCCAGCTCGGCGATCGCGTGGGCGGCGCCGTTGACCAGCGGCCGGCCCCAGACCAGCGTCATCGCGGCCACGTCGCCGTCGCCGCGCCACGAGCCGACGACCGTCTCGCAGAGGTCGATCTGCCAGTCGGGGTTGTTCTCGGCGACCTCGGAGGTGATGTCCGCCTCGCCCTCGAGCGCGCGCGGCTCGCCGCCGTCGTCGCCGGCCGGGATGTAGCGGACGTGGCCGTACAGCTCCAGGCCGGTGCTGGTGCGGGTCGAGATCGGCACGAACGTCCGCCCGTGCCAGCTGCGGTCCGGGTACCAGGTCGGCTCGCCGGGATCGCCGACGCCGTCGGCCTGGGCCTCGTCCTCCGGGTCGAGCTCGACCTCGCGGGCGGCGACGAGGAAGGCCGCCTCCAGCCGCTCGGCCCAGCGGCCGTAGGGCGCCGTCTCTTGCGGCGGCTCGGCCGCGTAGCGGGGCAGGAAGCGCTCGAGCTCAGGCATCGCCCGGGCAGTCTACGAAGCGGCGGCCGCCCGGCGAGCAGCCGGGCGCCGCGCCGCTCCCGCCGATCGGCTCCAGGCTCAGCCCTCGGCGGCCGCGGCCACGCGGTCGCGCTCGGCCTGCTCCTCGCGCTGGCGCTCGCGGGCCCCGGGCTCGGGGATCGGCACCGCCGCCAGCAGCCGCTTCGTGTAGTCGTGCTGGGGCGCCGCGTAGAGCTGCTCCGAGTCGGCCTGCTCGACGATCTCGCCGGCGAACATCACCGCGATCCGGTCGCACATGTAGCGGACGACCGAGAGGTCGTGGGCGATGAACAGCAGCGACAGGCCGAGGTCGCGCTGCAGCCGCCGCAGCAGGTTGAGGATCTGGGCCTGGATCGAGACGTCGAGCGCGGAGACCGGCTCGTCGGCGATCAGCAGCTTCGGCTCCAGCGCCAGCGCCCGCGCGATCCCGATCCGCTGCCGCTGGCCGCCCGAGAACTCGTGCGGCAGCCGGTTGTAGTGCTCGGGGTTCAGTCCGACCAGGTCCATCAGCTCCTGGACCCGCTTCATCCGCGCCTTGGCGTCGGTCTCGACGCCGTGGACGATGAACGGCTCGCCGATCACCGAGCCGACGGTGTGGCGCGGGTTGAGCGACGAGTACGGGTCCTGGAAGACCATCTGCACGTCGCGCCGGAAGGGCAGCAGCTGCTTGCGGCCGAGCCGCGCGACGTCGGTGCCGTCGAAGCGGATCTCGCCCGCGGTCGGCTCCTCCAGCCGGCAGATCATCCGCGCGGTGGTCGACTTGCCGCAGCCGGACTCGCCGACCAGGCCGAAGGTCTCGCCGCGGCGGACGTCGAAGCTGACGCCGTTGACGGCGTGGACCTGCTCGCGACCGCCGCCCAGCATGCCGCCGCTGGTGAAGGTCTTGCGCAGGTCGCGGACCTCGAGGATCGTGTCGCCGCCGCTGGCGGCCGGGGTGGTCGCGTCGCTCATGCGGCGTCCTCCTCCTCGGTCGTGCCGATCCCGACGGCGGCGGCCGCCTCCTTCGGGCTGCGGCCGGCGGACAGCGCGTCCCAGACCCGGGCCCGGCGCTCCTCCGGCATCCCGCAGCGGACCAGGTGCGCGGGATCGTTCGCGACCGCCGGCTCAAGGGCCGGGTCGTCGGCGCCGCAGCAGCCGCCCGCGTAGGGGCAGCGGGGCTGGAACGAGCAGCGGCCGGTCAGGTGGATCAGGCTCGGCGGGCGGCCGTCGATCGGCACCAGGTCGACGTCACGCGGCAGGTCGAGGCGCGGGATCGAGCGCAGCAGGCCCCAGGTGTAGGGGTGCCGCGGCTGCCGGAAGAGCTGGGCGACCGGCGCCTGCTCGACCACCCGGCCGGCGTACATCACGACGATGTCGTCGGCGATCTCGGCGACCACGCCGAGGTCGTGGGTGATCATCACGACCGCCATCCCCAGCTCGCGCTGGAGCCGCTCCAGCAGCGCCAGGATCTGGGCCTGGACGGTCACGTCGAGCGCGGTCGTCGGCTCGTCGGCGATCAGCAGCTTGGGGTCGTTGGCCAGCGCCATCGCGATCATCACGCGCTGGCGCATGCCGCCCGAGAACTCGTGCGGGTAGTCGTCGACCCGCTGCTCCGGCTTCGGGATCCCGACCAGCCCGAGCAGCTCGACCGCCCGCGCCCGGGCCTGCTTCTTGGTGACGTCCTTGTGGGCGCGGATGCCCTCGATGATCTGGGCGCCGACGCGGTAGAACGGGTGCAGCGAGGAGAGCGGGTCCTGGAAGATCATCGCGATCTCGTTGCCGCGGATCCGCTGCAGGTCGCGGTCGCTGGCGGTGACCAGATCCTGGCCGCCGAACAGCGCCTGGCCGGAGACCTGGGCCCCGGCGCGCCGGGTCAGGCCCATCAGGGTCAGCATCGTCACCGACTTGCCGGAGCCGGACTCGCCGACCACGCCCAGCACCTTGCCGGGCTCGACGGTGAAGCTGACGCCGTTGACGGCGTGGACGTCGCCGTCCTCGGTCGGGATCGCGGCCCGCAGGTCGCGGACATCGAGCAGGGGTTCCGTCATGCCAGCCTCACGCGCGGATCGATCACCGCGTAGACGATGTCGACGACGATGTTCGCGACGATGATGAAGAAGGCCGCGAACAGCACGGTGCCCTGGATCACCGGCAGGTTGCTGCCCTGGATCGCGTCGTAGGACAGCCGGCCGATGCCGGGGATGTTGAAGACCGACTCGGTGAGCACCGCGCCACCGAGCAGGATGCCGAGGTCGAGGCCGAAGGCGGTCACGATCGGCGTGATCGCCGCCCGCACCGCGTGCCGCATCACGACCCGCCGGCGCGACAGGCCCTTCGCCTCCGCCGTCCGCACGAAGTCCTGGTCGAGCGTCTCCAGCAGGTTCGCCCGCATCAGCCGCGCGTAGATCGCGGCGAACGAGAGCGAGAGGATGATCCACGGCACCAGCAGCGAGGTGAACCACGCCCCCGGGTCCTCGGTCAGCGGCTTGTAGGAGCCGGTGTTCGGGATCAGGTGGATCACGCCGTAGCTCTGGGAGAGCAGCGCCAGGGCCACCAGCGCCAGCCAGTAGACCGGGGCCGAGATGCCGAGCAGCGCGCCGCCCATCGCGAAGCGGTCGAAGAGGCTGCGGGGCCGCAGCGCCGAGAGGATCCCGATCCCGACGCCGACGATCAGCCAGATCACGGCCGCGCCGAGGGCCAGCGAGATCGTCGCCGGCAGCCGGCTGGTGATCTGGTGGGCGACGTCGGCGTTGTTCTCGTAGCTGAAGCCGAAGTCGAAGTGCAGGACGACCTGCTTGATGTAGTGGAAGTACTGCTCGTAGATCGGGCGATCGAGGTACAGCATGTGCCGCACCCGTTCGATCTGCGCCTCGTCGGCGCCACGGCCGGCGCGCTGCGCGGCGGGGTCGCCGGACGGCAGGGCGTAGAAGATCAGGAAGGCCACCATGCTGACGACGAGCAGCAGGAAGACCATCCACAGCAACCGGCGCGCGATGTAGCGGGCGGTCGGCGAGCCGAGCACGCGGAGCGGAGTAGCGAGGGTGCGGGTCATGTGACGGAGGCGGGGCGGTCGGGGGCGCGGCACCGTGCCGCGCCCCCGACCGGGGTTCTCGTTGCCGGGGCGGCTACTTCGTCAGCGACGTGTAGGCCAGGTCCCAGATCGAGTTCCAGGTGGCGATCACTCCGTGAACGCCGGGGCCCTGGATGCTCGCCTGGGTGTCCCACAGCCACGGGATCGCCGGGACCGCGTCGGTGATGTCCTTGTCCGCCTGGCCGAGGATGCGGTTGCGCTCCCCCTCCTCGAGCGTGCGGGCGCCCTTCTCGACCTCGGCGTTGATCTTCGGGTCGCTGAAGAGGGACGGGTTGTTCATGTTGACCGGCTGGATGCCCTTGTCGGTGAAGACCGGGGCCAGCATCGGGTGCGCGTCGACGAAGTCCGGCAGCCACCCGAAGTTGGGGCAGCCGTCGACGGTCTGCATGGCCTTCTCGACCTGGCAGAACTTCTGGTACATCGTCGTGTGCTTGACGCTCTTGACGTCGACCTGGATGCCGATCTTCGCCAGGCTGTTCTTGACGACCTGGGTCGTCTCGCGGGCGGGCGACTCGCTCGAGCCGACGAAGACGAGCTTCGGGCCCTTGTACATGCCGTCCTTGAAGCCCGCCTTCTTCAGGTAGGACTTCGCCAGCTCGACGTCGCCCGTGGCCGAGGCCAGGAAGTCGGCGCCGGTGCCGGCCTCGCCGCCAGCCTCCTCGAAGCCGGGCGAGCCCGGGAACAGGAAGTGGGTGGCGATCTCGCCGACCAGCGGGCCGCCGCGCTGCTTGCGCATCGCGTTGCGGTCGAGGACCGCGGCCGCGGCCTTGCGGACGTTGATGTCGCTGAACGGCTTCTTCTTCGTGTTCAGCGCGACGTAGCGGTTGCCGAGCGCGGTGAACGTGATCTGCTGCGCGGCCTGCTTGGTGTAGCGGGCGACGGCGTCCGACGGGGCCGGGTCGAGGCTGATCGAGCCGGCGGTGTTCTGGACCTCACGCGCGTTGACCGACGCGTCGCCGCCGATCGCGATGTTGATCTGGTCGGCGTAGGCCGGGCGCGGATCGCCGCTCGCGGCGCCGTTCCAGGCCGGGTTGCGGACGAGGGTCAGCGAACGGCCGGCCTCGTAGCTCTTGATCATGTACGGACCGGTCGCCGCCTGCTGCGTCGGGTCCTGATCGAACGGGTTCGGGGTCTTCTTGTCCTTCGACTCCGCGTACTCGCGCGGGAAGGGCGAGGAGATCGGCAGCACGAGCGCCTTCGCCAGCGTCGCGCCGGAGGGGGCCTTGAGCTTGAAGACGATCGTCGTCTTGTCCGGCGTCTCGATCCCGCTGATCTTGCCGCCGTCGGCCTTGTCGGCGCCGATGATGTCGCCGAAGTAGGACTCGAAGTAGCCGTTCGCGACCGACTCGGCCTTGCCGCGCTCGATCGCGTACTTGACGTCGTCGCTGGTGACGGTGCGGTTGACCGGCGGGCCGAACTTGACGTTGTCGCGGATCTTGATCGTGACCGTCTTGCCGTCCGGCGCCACCTCGGGCGCGGCGGCGGCCAGGTCCGGCAGCACCTTCGAGCTGTCGGCCGGGTTGTACGTGTACAGCTGGCGATGCACGATCGAGGTGATCATGTAGTCGCCCTGGAAGTAGGCGGTGCCCGGATCGAGGTGCTGGAAGCCCTCGGTCGAGCGGGCGTTGAGGGTGCCGCCCTTCTGCTGGTCGTCCGCGGGGACGGCCTTGTAGAACTTGCCCGCCTCGACCTGGGCGGGACCGGAGATCTTGTTCGCGGCCTCGATCGAGAGGCCGCCGGCGTTGTCGCCGGAGCCGCCGCTGCCCGAGTTGTCGTCGCTGCCGCAGGCCGTCAGGCCCAGGGCCAGCGTGCCGGCCGCGCCGAGGGCGACGAGCCGTCGTACTGTCCAATCCATCGAGTACCTCCTGGTGGTCGTGGAACGTGTCACCGGGTCTACCGGCGCTTGCGAGGGTTGAGCGCGTCCTGCAGGCCGTCGCCGAGCAGGTTGAAGGCCAGCACGGTGACCAGCAGCGCCAGACCGGGAAAGAGCATGAACCACCACTGATCGGGGTTCTTGGAGGCGTCGCCGAGCATCTGGCCCCAGCTGGACGTCGGGTCCTGTACCCCGACGCCGAGGAACGACAACGCCGCTTCGAAGAGGATGTTCTGGGGCACCAGGACCGTCGCGTAGACGATGATCGGCGCGACCAGGTTGGGGACCAGGTGGCGGAGCATGATCCGCCACGGCGAGGCGCCGATCGAGCGCGCCGCCAGCACGAACTCCTTCTCGCGCAGCGACAGCACCTGGCCGCGCACGATCCGGGCGATGTAGGGGAAGCCGGCGATCGCGATGATCAGCACGACGACCGGGACGCCCGGGGTGATCAGGCCGCCGAGGCAGCCGTTGCCGATGCTGCAGGCCGACGCCAGGCCG
Organism: Patulibacter defluvii; assembly: GCF_034096925.1. Taxonomy (NCBI): domain Bacteria; kingdom Bacillati; phylum Actinomycetota; class Thermoleophilia; order Solirubrobacterales; family Patulibacteraceae; genus Patulibacter; species Patulibacter defluvii. The sequence continues at coordinate 14,550 of NZ_JAWZSQ010000017.1, read as the reverse complement.
ATGCCGAGCATCAGGATCGGGAACGCCAGCAGCACGTCGAGCATCCGCGACACGACCGCGTCGACCCAGCCGCGGAAGTAGCCGGCGATCACGCCGACGAGGGTCCCGAAGACGACCGCCAGCGCGGTCGAGAGCATCGCCACCGCGAGCGAGATCCGGGCCCCGTAGATGACCCGGCTGGCGACGTCGCGGCCGAGCTGGTCGACGCCGAGCGGGTTGGCGCCGGTCGGGCCGGTCGGCTGACCGAACTCGTCGACCGCGTTCGAGTTCTGGAAGTCCGGCGCCGGGAGCCCGAAGAGCTTGACGATCAGCGGCGCCAGGATCGCGATCGCGATCAGCGCCACGACGACCCAGAGGCTGACGATCGCGACCTTGTCCCGCTTCAACCGCGCCCACATCAGCTGGCGCTGTGAACGGGCGACGGGGCCGGTCTCCGCTGGCTCCGGGGTGACGAGGGCGGAGGGGTCCGGGCCGGGATCGGCCGCGATCGAGGTGCTCATGTGGTGAGGAGTCCTGGATGGGGACGTGGGGGGCACGTGGTGTCCGACGGCCGCCCTGGACGGCAACGCGACGCCGTACGTGAACCACTCGTGAAGCGACTCTACAGATGCCCCGGATGGCGGTGAGGTTTCCTGACCAAGAACGGCAGGGCGCGATTGTCCGAGCGGACAACGACGTGCCCGAACGGCCTGTGCCACGCGTGCGTGGGACGTTGGTGAGGGCCGCGGTGGGGCCCTGCAATCGGTCGACCAGCCGAACCGCGAGCGGGCTCAGCTGGACTCCCGTTCGACCATCACGGTGACCGGGCCGTCGTTGACCGAGCGGACGGCCATGTCGGCGCCGAAGATCCCGCGGGCCGCCCCCAGGCGGGCGCAGAAGCGCTCGTAGAGCGGCTCCGCGACGGGGCCCGGCGCCGCCCGCGACCACGAGGGCCGGGTGCCGCGGCGGGTGTCGCCGTAGAGGGTGAACTGGCTGATGCAGAGCAGCGGCCGGTCGCCGAGCGGTTCGTCCATCCGCCCGTCGGGACCGGCGAACAGGCGCAGGCTGGCGACCTTGTCGGCGACCCAGTCGCAGGTCGCCTCGTCGTCGTCGCGGGCGACGCCCAGCAGCACCAGCAGGCCGGGGCCGATCGCCGCGACCTCGCGGCCGTCGACCACGACCGACGCCGAGCTGACCCGTTGGACGAGGGCGCGCACCGGGCGAGGGTAGTCCGGCCGGCGGCGGGGCGACGACCGGCGGCCGCCGCTACGGTGCCCGCGTGCACCGACCTTCCCGGCTGCGGCGGCACCCGCTGGCCGTCGCCGCGCTGCTGGCGACGGCGCTGGCCGCCCTCAGCCTGGCGGTGGGACCGGTGGTGGCCGGCTACGACCCGCTCGCGTGGCTGGCGTGGGGCCGCGAGCTGGCCGCGGGCGGCCTCGACACCCGCGAGGGCCCGGCCTTCAAGCCGCTGCCGGTGCTGGCGATCGCGCCGGTCGCGGGGCTGCTGGGCGACGACGCGGCGCTCCACTGGTGGCTGCTGCTGGCCCGCGCCGCCGCGCTGCTGGCGGTCGGGTTCGCCGCGATCCTGGCCTGGCGGAGCGTCCGCGGCGACGGCCCGCGGACGGCGGGCGCAGACGCGATCGCGGCGGGGGCGGCGCTGCTCGCCGCCGGCGGCGTGCTGCTGACCGGCGACTGGCTGCGCCACGGGCTGCCCGGCGCGGCCGAGCCGCTGGTGGTCCTGGCCGCGCTCGGCGCGCTGCTCGAACGGCGGGCCGGCCGCGACGGCCGCGCCTGGGCCTGGACGCTGGTGGCGGTGCTGCTGCGGCCGGAGAGCTGGCCCTTCGCCGGCGCCTTCGGGCTCTGGCTGCTGCTCCGCCGGCGGCCCCCGGCGCGCGGCCGGCTGCGGCTGGCCGTGCTCGCGACGGCGCCGCTGCTGCCGCTGCTGTGGATCGTCCCCGAGTGGTGGGGCAGCGGCGACCCCGGCCGCTCGTCGGCCCGCGCCCGGATCCCGAACCCTGGCCAGCCGGCGCTCGACGCCCACCCCTTCGCGCGCTCGCTCGACGAGGCGCTGTCGCTCGCGGTCTGGCCGCTGCTGGTGGTGCTGGCGGTCGCCGCCGTGGTCGCGCTGCTCGCCCGCCGCCGCTGGTCGGCCGCCGACCGCGAGCTGCTGGCGCTGGCCGGGGGCGGCGCGGCCTGGGTGCTGCTGGTCGCGGCGATGAGCGAGGCGGGCTACTCCGGCGAGGCCCGCTACCAGCTGCCGGGAGTGGCGCTGCTGACCGTCGCCGGGGCGATCGCGGCCGGGCGGCTGGCGCGGGCCGCGCGCGGACGGTCGGCGGGCGAGGCGCGAGCGTCGCGGCGACCGGGACCGGCGCTGGCGGCGCCCGTGGCCGCCGTGCTGCTCGTCGCCACCGCAGCGGTCGCCGTCGAGCGCGGCGGCGACCTGGCCGCCGACTGGCGCCGGACGCGGGTCGACGCCCGCACCCAGCAGGCGCTCTGGCGGGCGGTCGCGCGGGCCGGCGGCCGCGACGCGATCCTCCGTTGCGGCCGGCCGGTGATCGGCCGCTTCCGGGCGCCGCAGCTGGCGTGGCCGCTCGACGTCGCGAAGGCGGTCGTCGACGAGCACCCGCTGCCGGCGCCGTCGGTGGTCTTCAGCGGTCCGCTGGTCCCCGGCGCCCCCGCCACCCCGGCTGCGCCCGCCGGGCACCGCGAGATCGCCCGCGCCGGTCCCTGGCGGGTGCTCGCGCGCTGCCGCGAGGACGCCGTACGCTCGCGGTAGGGCGCCCGAATCAGGGGAGCCGTACACTGGCGCCCGATGCGCGCTCCCCGTGTCCTGCCGGTGCTCCTGCTCGTGCTCGCCCCGACCGCGCTGGCGGCCTGCGGCGAGGACCGCCCGGTCGCCGACGCGGCCGAGCGCCCAGCCGCCGCCCCGCTGCCCCGGCCCCCGGCCTCGGCCGCGCCCCAGCCTGAGCAGCGGGCCCCGGTGGCGCTGCGCGCCGCGACCATCGCCCGCGGCTTCCGCAAGCCGGTCGGCGTCGTCGCCGAGCCCGGCGGCGAGCGGCTGCTGATCGTCGAGCAGCGCGGCACCGCCCGCTGGCTCGGCCGCCGCGGCCCCGCCCTCGGCCGGCCGTTCCTCGACGTCCGCCGGATCACCATGGAGTCGGGCGAGCGCGGCCTGCTCGGGGTGGCGTTCGTGCCCGGCTACCCGCGCGACCCGCGGGTCGTGATCCACCACAGCGACCGCCGCGGCGACACCCGCGTGGTCGTCGCGCCGGTCCGCGACGGCCGCGTCGTCCCCGGCCGCGCCCGCGTCCTGCTGCGCCAGCGGCAGCCGTACGAGAACCACAAGGGCGGCCCGGTCGACTTCGACCGCCGCGGCCGGCTGCTGCTCGGCCTCGGCGACGGCGGCAGCGCCTTCGACCCCCAGCAGCGGGGCCAGGACCGGGGCGTGAGGCTGGCCAAGATCCTCCGCACCGCCGGCCCCCTGACCACCCGCCGGCCGCGCTGGACGATCGCCGCCTACGGCGCCCGCAACCCGTGGCGGTTCAGCATCGACCGGCCGACCGGCGACCTCTGGATCGCCGACGTCGGCCAGGACGTGATCGAGGAGGTCGACCGGCTGAGCGAGCGTCAGCTCGACGGGCCCAAGCCCCCGAACCTCGGCTGGTCGGCGTTCGAGGGCAACCTGCCGCTGGCCGGGCGTCCGCGGCGCCTGGACCGCTTCGGCCCGCTGGTCTGGCCGGTCGCGTCGTACCGCCACGGGACCGGCCGCTGCTCGGTCACCGGCGGGGTCGTCGCCCGCGGCACGGGCGCTCCGGCCAGCCTCCGCGAGCGCTACCTGTTCGGCGACTTCTGCAGCGGCGAGCTGTGGTCGATCCCGGCCCGCGGACCGGTCGCCCGGCTGCGCCGCGAGGCCCCGACCGCACCGCAGCTGACGGCGATCGCCGCCCGCCGCGACGGGCGGATCGTGATGACCGGCCTCAACGGCGTGGTGCGCGAGCTGCGGTGACGCCCGACCGCTCCGGTTGGGGTCCCCTACCATGAACGGCTGCGCGCCATGATCGCGATCGAGGACATCACCGTCCGCTACGGCGCGACCGTCGCCGTCGCGGACGTCCGGCTGGAGGTCGCGACCGGCGAAGTGCTCGCGCTGCTGGGCCCGTCCGGCTGCGGCAAGACGACGCTGCTGCGGACGATCGCCGGGCTCGAACGACCGGCCGCCGGCGCGATCGCGCTCGGCGAGCGGGTGGTCGTCGACGAGCGCACCTGGGTCGCGCCCGAGCGGCGGCGGGTCGGGATCGTCTTCCAGGACTACGCGCTCTTCCCGCACCTCGACGTCGCCGGCAACGTCGGCTACGGCTTGGCCCGCCGCGAGCGTCGCGAGCGGGTCGCCGCGGTCCTCGAGCGGGTCGGGCTGCGGGGGCTGGAGCACCGCCGCCCCCACGAGCTCTCGGGCGGCCAGCAGCAGCGGGTGGCGCTGGCCCGCGCGCTCGCCCCGGAGCCCGAGGTGGTGCTGCTCGACGAGCCGTGGGCCGCGGTCGACGCCCAGCTGCGGGTCGAGCTGCGCGAGGAGCTGGTGGCGATCCTGCGCGCCCAGGCCGCGACCGTCGTGCTCGTGACCCACGAGCGCGAGGAGGCGCTGGCGCTCGCCGACCGGGTCGCCGTCCTGCGGGACGGGCGGCTGGAGCAGGTCGCCGCGCCCGAGCAGCTCTACGCCGAGCCGGCCGACCGCTGGGTCGCCGAGTTCGTCGGCGCCTGCAACTTCGTCCCCGGCGAGCTGGCCGGCGAGCGGGTGGAGACGCCGCTCGGCGCGCTCCGCGCCAGCGCCGCCCGCCGCCGCCCCGACGGCGCCGTCGACGTGCTCGTGCGGCCCGAGGCGCTGGTCCTGCACGTCGATCCCGGCGGAGCCGGCCGGATCCTCGACCGCCAGTTCCACGGCCACGACGTGGCCTACCGCGTCGGCCTCGACGACGGCACCGTGCTGCTCTGCCAGCGGCCCTCGACCGAGGCGGTCGCGCTCGGCGACCGCGTCCGCGTCGCCGTCGACGACCGCGCCGTCCCGACCTTCGCCCGCGCCGCCTAGCGCGCCCTTCCCCGACCCGCCTCCGGAGACCCGATGACCCACGCATCCCGCCGCGCCCTCGCCCTGCTGGCGCTGCTCCCGCTCGGCCTCGGCCTCGCCGCCTGCGGTGGCGGCGACGACGCGGCGAAGGACGACGGCACGCTGACCGTCTACTCCGGCCGCCAGGAGAAGCTGGTCAAGCCGCTGCTCGACCGCTTCGAGAAGCGGCAGGGGATCAAGCTGGAGGTCCGCTACGGCGACAGCGCCGAGCTGGCCGCGACGATCGCCGAGGAGGGCGACAAGTCGCCGGCCGACGCCTTCTTCAGCCAGGACGCCGGCGCCCTCGGCGCGCTCGAGGAGCAGCTGGAGCCGCTGCCCGGCGGCGCCTGGAAGCAGGTCGACGAGCGCTTCCGCGATCCGCGCGGCCGCTGGACCGGCGTCTCCGCCCGGGCGCGGGTGATCGCCTACTCGACCAAGCGGATGAAGGAGGCGCAGGTCCCCGACTCGGTCTTCGAGCTGACCGACCCGAAGTGGAAGGGCAAGGTCGGCCTGCCGCCGTCGAACGCCAGCTTCCAGGCGTTCGTGTCCGGCATGCGGCTGGCCGTCGGCGACGAGCGCACCAAGCAGTGGCTGGAGGCGATGAAGCGCAACGACGCCCAGACCTTCGAGAACAACATCCAGACCGAGGAGGCGATCGCCCGCGGCGAGATCGAGCTCGGCCTGGTCAACCACTACTACGTCTACGAGCTGCGGCACGAGCAGCCGAACTTCCCGGTCGCCAACCACTTCCTGAAGCCGCGCGACCCCGGCAGCCTGGTCAACGCGGCCGGGATCGGGATCCTGAAGACCGCCGACTCGCAGGCCGCGGCCCGCAAGCTGGTCGACTTCCTGCTCTCGAAGGAGGCCCAGACCTACTTCCGCGAGCAGACCGGCGAGTACCCGCTGGCCGCCGGCGTCACGCCCGAGCCGGACCTGCCGCCGCTGAGCGACATCCAGGCCCCCGACGTGCGGCTGAGCCAGCTCGGCGAGCAGCTGCCGTCGACGCTGGAGCTGCTCTCGGAGACCGGCTTCACCACCTGATCGCCGGCGACCGCGGAGCCGGCCGGTGAGGCCCCTCGTCGTGCGCGGCCGCCGCCGCGGCGCGTCGCCGCTGCTGGTGGTGGCGGCACTGGCGGTGACCGCGGTCGTGCTGCTGCCGCTCGGGTACCTGCTGGTCCGCGGGTCGAACGGCGACGCCTGGGCGATCGCCGGCCGCGCGTCGACCTGGCAGGCGGTCGGGCGGACCATCCTGCTGGCGGCGGCGGTGACCACGGCCACGACCCTGATCGCCGTCCCGCTGGCCTTCCTCGTCGCCCGCACCGACCTGCCCGGCCGCCGGGTCTGGGCGTTCGTGCTGGCGCTGCCGCTGGTGATCCCCTCCTACGTCACGGCGCTGGCGATGATCGGCGCCTTCGCCCCCGGCGGCCTGGTGCCCGAGGCGCTGGGCCTGCGCGACTCGCCCAGCATCCACGGCTTCCTCGGGGCGTTCGTGACCCTGACCCTGGCCACCTACCCGCTGACCTACCTGCTGGCGCTGGCCGGCCTGCGCTCGGCCGACCCGGCGCTGGAGGAGGCCAGCCGGGCGCTCGGCCGCGGCCCCTGGGCGACCTTCGGCCGCGTCACGCTGCCGGTCCTGCGGCCCTGGATCGGCTCCGGCGCGCTGCTGGTGACGCTCTACGTCCTGGCCGACTTCGGCGTCGTCTCGCTGATGCGGTTCACCGCCCTGACGCGGGCAATCTTCCTCCAGTACCGCTCGGCGTTCGACCGCGAGCCGGCGGCCGTGCTGGCGATCCTGCTGGTGACCGTGACCGTGGTCGCGCTGGTGCTGGAGGCCCGCGCCCGCGGCCGCACCCAGCAGCACCGCGCCGGCCCGACCGCCGCCCACCGGCCGGCCGCGCTCGGGCGCTGGCGCTGGCCGGCGCTCGGCTTCGTCGGGCTGGTGCTGCTGGCGGCGCTGGTGCTGCCGGTGGCGGTGCTCGTCCACTGGGCGATCCGGGCGCTCGACGTCGGGATGCCCGAGGGCGTGCTGTCGGCGACCCTCGGCTCGCTCGGGGTCTCGGCCGCGGCGGCGATCGTGACGGTGCTGGCGGCGCTGCCGGTCGCCTACCTGGCCGCCCGCCACCGACGGCCCTGGACCCGCGTGCTCGAACGGGCCGCGTACCTGGGCGGGGCGCTGCCGGGGGTGGTGATCGCGCTCTCGCTGGTCTTCTTCGGCACCCGCCTGGCGACCCCGCTCTACCAGACGCTGGTGCTGCTGGTGGCGGCGTACCTGGTGCGCTTCTTCCCCCAGGCGATGGCCGGCGCCCACGCGGCGATCGGGCGCCTGAGCCCGCGGCTGGAGGAGGCCGGGCGGACGCTCGGCCGGCGCCCGGCGCGGGTCTTCGCCACCGTCACCGTGCCGGTGATCGCCCCCGGGCTGGTCGCCGGCGCGGCGCTGGTCTTCCTCTCGACGATGAAGGAGCTGCCGGCGACGCTGTTGCTGAAGCCGACCGGCTTCGAGACGCTGGCCACCCGGCTCTGGAGCTCGACCAGCGTCAGCGCCTACGGCGAGGCCGCGATCCCGGCGCTGCTGCTGATCGCGGTCTCCGCACCGATCGTCTGGCTGCTGGTGGCGCGGCCGCAGACGGCCGAGCGGCCGGGCCCGACGGACCGGCCCTAGACCCCGGCCAGCGTCGCGACGACGGCGCCGAGCGTCACCAGGCCGGTCGTCCAGACGATCGCGCCGGCGATCGGGCGCAGGTCGAGGTCGAAGCGGTGGGCGACCAGCATCCCGTTGAGGCCGGTCGGCGCCACCGCCTGCAGCAGCATCCCGTCCGGCAGGTCGAGCAGCAGCGCCGAGACGGCCAGCACCAGTGCCGGCGCGACCAGCAGCCGCAGCAGCACGACGACCCCGATCTCGCGGGTGAAGCGCGGCGGCAGCACCGGCACCCCGTGCTCGGCCTCGGCCGCCAGCTGGACCCCGACCACCAGGAAGCCGACCGGCAGCAGCGCGACGACGAACGCCTGGGCGACGTCGTAGGCCCAGTTCGGAGCGTCCCACGGAACCGCCAGGCCGATGATCGCCGACCACAGCAGCGGGTTGCGGACGAACGCCCGCAGCCGCTCGCCGCGGCCGTCGTCGCCGTCGGCGCCGAGCGTCGGGCTGAAGGCGGCGCCGATCGCGAACGCGACCGCGAAGAACATCGGTCCGCTGACGAAGCTGTCCCAGGCGACCGCGTTGCCGAGCTCGTCGCCGCCGAGCATCGCCCGCGTGAAGGGCAGGCCGAAGTAGCCGGTGTTGGCCAGCACCACGGCCAGGATCAGGCCGCCGGTGGCCGGCCGCGAGAGCCGCAGCAGCCGGGTCGCCGCCCACCACGCCAGCAGCCCGATGACGGCCAGCACCAGGTAGGCCGTGACGACCCCGCCGACCACCGCCCCGTCGACGTGCAGCCGGGTGACGAGCACGAAGTAGACCGGCGGCAGGACCCAGGTCAGCATCACCTGCATCGCCGTCCGCGAACCGCGCTCGGTGGCGCCGTGCCAGCGCCGCTCGGCGAGCACCCCGACGACCGTCGCGGCGACCATCGCCGCCACCAGCAGCGGCAGGCTCACCGCCCCGCCCCCGCCGTCACGCGCGCCGGCGCCGGCGCGGCGGGACCACGGCCTTGGTCATCCACACGTGGGGGATGCCGGCCTCCTCGAACGGCTCGCCGACCGGCTGGAAGCCGGCCTTGCGGTAGAGCGCCGCGGCCTCGACCTGGGCGGCCAGCCGCAGCTCCTCGGCCCGCTGGTCGAGCGCGTACTCGTCGGCCCGCAGCAGCAGCCGGCTGGCGATCCCGCGGCCACGCCAGGCCCGGTCGACCGCGACCCGGCCGACCTTGACCGTGCCGCCGTCGACCACCAGCCGCATCGTCGCCACCACCTGGCCGTCCGGCGTCACCGCGACCGCGTGGCGGGCGATGTCGTCGTAGCGGTCGACCTCGAGCTCGCGCGGGACGCCCTGCTCGTCGCAGAAGACCCGGATCCGCAGGTCGAGCGCCTCCCGCAGCTCGCGCTCGTCGCGGACCCAGCGCAGCCGGATCGGGTCGGGGACGGTCACCGGGCCGCCTTCCCGACCGAGCGCAGGCCGTCGCCGGCGCCGGGGGCCGGACGACTGCCGGCGTAGCGGCGCAGGTCGGCCTCCAGGGCCTCGAGGCTGGTGTAGACGCCCTGCTTGACCTGGACGATGTCGCCCTTGGCGTCGAGGAAGATCGTCGAGGGGTAGGTGAGGTTCGCCTCCAGCGCCGCCGCGATCTGCTCGTCCGGGTCGCGGACGTGCGGGTAGAGCGTCGGCTCGGAGCGCAGGAAGGCCCGCGCCTTCTCCGGCGTCTCGCCGCTGTTGAGCCCGAGGAAGGCGATCCGCGCGCCGTGGTCGGCGGCGGCCCGGCGCAGGATCGGGAACTCGGCCCGGCACGGCCGGCACCACGAGGCCCACTTGTTGATCACCACCGGGTAGCCGCGCAGCCGCCGGATCAGCGCCACGAACTCGTCGCCGCTGCGAACCCGCAGCAGCGCGTCGCCGTCGGCGTAGAGCCGCCGCAGCGCTGGTGGGGCGTCGCGGACGCCGTCGCGGGCCGCCGCTGGCGAGGGCACCCGGTCGGGGGCCCGCACGACCCGGTCGTCGCGGCTCTGCAGCAGTCCGATCGCCGCCGCGACCGCGATCACGACCACCACGGCGGTCGCCGCCAGGGCGCGTCGGGAGGGGCCGCGGGAGCGCACCCTTCCAAGGGTCGCACAGGCGCGCCCGGGGCCACGGCACGACGCCGTCGCGCCCGCCGTGCCGCACGCTGCGCAGTCCGGTACTGTTCCGGGTGCCTGCACGGCCGGGATCGATCGTCTTCCCGGTCCCGTCCGCCGGCAGCTTTCGTCGCCGATCCGCGTTGTGGTCGTTGCGGCGACGGGTTCCTCCCCGCATCCCCTTCCACTCTGCCTCGCATGGCACAACGTCCGTCGGTGACCGCGGAGGTCACCCCCGTTCCGTCGCACGAAGACGTCGTGCGGGTCGCCGCGTTCACGCGCGAGCCGTTCGTCTGCGACGACGAGGTGGCGGTCGAGGTCCTGGCCCCGGGCACGATCCGCCGCCAGGCGTTCGAGGCGGCCCGGGCGGAGCTGGACGCCGGCGCGACCGTGCCGAGCCAGAAGTGGCGCCGCCGCTGGTCGCTGCTGCTCGGGCTCGACCGCGTCCTCCACTACGACGAGCCGAAGCTCGCCGACGGCACGACGCTCAACCCGCACCAGGTCGACGCGCTCTCCGGCACCTACGCGGCGCTGCTGAGCGACGCCCAGCGGCGGGCCCGCGGCAACGGCGACGAGGACGACGAGCTGGTGCTCTCGTTCGAGGAGCCGCCGGCGCCCGAGCCCGAGGACGAGCCCGCTCCCGCCGCCGCCCCGCCGGAGGAGCCGGACGAGGACGAGGACGACGACCGCGACGAGGACGACGAGGAGCGCGGCAGCGTCGAGGACGAGCTGGAGGAGCTGCCCGAGCTCGATCCGGCCGTCGCCGCCAAGCTCGACTCGGCCTACGACGACGAGGCCGAGGAGGACGTCGACGAGGACATCGACGAGCTCGCCCTCGACGACCCGAACGCCCACAAGCGGTTCTGGTTCGAGCACGCGACCGGCGCCGGCAAGACCGTCGCCGCGATGGGCTTCGTGGAGAGCTGCCAGTCGGGCGGCATCCTGATCCTCACCCACCGGCGGAACCTGGTCGACCAGTTCATCGCCGAGATGGACGACCGCGGGTACAAGGACCGCCTGAGCAAGCCGCTGCTCGGCGACGCCGACATCGCGCCCGGGCAGCCAGGCCCGGTCACCGTCGAGACCTACCAGTGGTTCGTCCGCAACGCCGGCCAGATCTCGGGCGCCTACACGGTCGTCATCTGCGACGAGGCCCACACCGCGCTCGGCGACAAGACCTCGGCCGCGATCCGCGCCTGGACCGGCCCGATCTTCATCGGCATGACGGCGACGGGCGCGCTGATCGCCCGCCACGTCACCGACCTCTTCCCGACCCAGACCTCGCGCTTCGACCTGGCGCAGGCGGCGCGCCGCGGCGTGATCGCCCCGCTGCGGTCGCTGCGGATCCCGCCCGGTCCCGGCGTCCGCACGATCGCCAAGGTGCCGCTGCGCAAGGGCGAGGTCGACATGGAGTTCGACCAGGACGAGCTGGCCAAGCTGCTCGACCAGGTGCCGTTCAACCTGGCGATCGCGGATCTGTACAAGACCCGCTTCCGCAACGCGCCCGGCGTGGTCTACGCGGCCGGCGTCCAGCACGCCTACAACGTGGCCGAGAGCTTCCGGGCCGCGGGCATGAAGGCCGAGGCGGTCAGCGGCGAGACGAACAAGCGCGAGCTGGCGAAGATCCTGGCCGACTACGAGGCGGGCGAGATCGACGTCCTCGTCAACGCCCAGCTGCTGGCCGAGGGCTGGAACTCGCCGCGGGCGACGGTCTGCATGCACCTGGCGCCGACGGCGTCGAAGCGGATCTACCAGCAGCGCGTGGGCCGGGTGACCCGCCGTCACCCGGGCAAGGAGGCCGGCGTCGTCGTCGACTTCGTCCACCCGGCGACGACCCACGACGACCCGGTCGTGACCCTCCACTCGCTGCTCGACCGCGACGTCTACCGCGGCGGCGCGATCGTCGTCGGCCCGGTCCGGCGCGGTCGCGGGCGACGGGTCAAGGTCGAGCGCCGGGTGCTGCCGGTCACGCCCGACATCGAGCGCCGGCGGCAGGTCTTCGAGCGCGAGCTGTGGCGGATCGCCGTCGAGCAGCTGGACTGGGGCGAGCAGCGGGTCTGGGCCGCGCTGGCCGGCGCGAAGGCCTCGCCGACCAACTGGCGGCGGGCGCGGGCGATGCTCAACTTCGACCGCTCGGGCGAGCTGCGGCGGCAGTTCCTGGTGACGGCGCTGGAGCGCAACCGCAACCCCCAGCTGCGCCTGCGCGCGGTCCAGGAGATCGCGGTCCTGAAGGAGCCGGAGCCCTTCGACACCGCGGTCGACCAGGTCGGCCAGTGGCCGCGCGACGAGCGGCGCGAGGCGTCGCGGATCCTGCTCCAGGCGATGGCGGACCGCCGGATCGGGCGGCGCGACCAGGCGACGGCGTGGATCTGGCGGCTGGCGGGCTGGACCCGCGATCTGCACGAGGAGTACGCGGCCCAGCGCTGGCCGGCGACGAAGCACCTGCTGGGCCTGCTGGTCAACTCCTCGGGGGCGGCTCACGCCCGCAACGCGCGACGGCTGGTCCATGCGGCCCGTCAGCACGACCGGCGGCTGCAGGCCGCGCTGCTGGCGGCGGCGGTGGCCCACACGCCGGAGGCCGAGGAGGTCCTGCGCGAGGCGCGGACGCGGCTGGCGCGCAAGCCGGGGGCGCTGTCGCGGGACCTGCTGAAGGATTTCCCGAAGGGCAAGAAGCGCAAGAAGCGTCCGCGCAAGAAGAAGGGCGCGGGGGCCGGCGGCGGTGGCGAGGCCGCGCCGAACGAGAACGGGACCGGGACCGGGACCGACGAGCGGGGCGAGGCCACGAACGGTGGCGGTGCCGAGGGTGCTGGCGGCGGCGCGGCCGGCGAGGGCAACGGCAACGGTGGTGGCGGGGGCAACGGCGGCGGGGGCGGGCAGCGCTCGCGCCGGTCGCGGCGTCGCCGGGGCAACCGAGGCGGTCGCGGTGGCGAGGCCAACGCGGGGGCGGGGGCCGGCGCCGGCGCGGTGGCGGCTGAGGCCGAGGCCGAAGCTGGCGTGGCCGGCGGCGACGGTGATGGTGCGGGCGCGGGCACCGGCGATGGCGTCCGCGACGCCCAGGCCGAGGGGCCCGGCGCGGCCCCGGTCGACGTCGCCGGGCGCGACGAGGCGGCGAGCGCGGCGGCGGAGGCCGCCACCAACGGCGGCCGTCCGGCGAGCGACGGCGAGGACGGCGGGGCCACGACCCCGAAGCGTCCCCGGCGCAGCACCGCGGCCGTGGTCGAGGAGGCCGTCGCCGCGGTCGCCGAGACGGCCGACGAGCCGATCGAGAAGCCCAAGCGCACCCGCCGCACGAAGACGACCGCGGTCGAGGCCGCGGCCGCCGAGGCCGAGACGGTCGCCTCCGCCGATCCGACGTCCGTCCCGCCGCGGCGCACCCGCCGGCCGGCGAAGGCCGCGGAGGTCACGGAGGCCGGGGCTGACGGCGAGGGCGCAGCTCCCGCCGAGGAGACGCCCGCCAAGCCCGCGCGTGCCCGTCGCACGACGAAGGCCGCCGCCGACGCGGAGGCCGCGGCGGACGATGCGCCGGCGAAGCCGGTCCGTGCTCGTCGCACGGCGAAGGCCGCGGCGGACGCCGAGGCCCCGGCCGACGACGCGCCGGCCAAGCCCGCTCGTGCTCGTCGCACCACGAAGGCGGCGGCGGACGCCGAGGCCCCGGCCGACGACGCGCCGGCAAAGCCGGCTCGTGCCCGTCGCACGACGAAGGCCGCGGCGGACGCCGAGGCCCCGGCCGACGACGCGCCGGCCAAGCCCGTCCGTGCTCGTCGCACCACGAAGGCCGCGGCGGAGGCGGAGGCCCCGGCTGATGATGCGCCCGCCAAGCCCGCGCGTGCTCGTCGCACGACGAAGGCCGCCGCGGCCGAGGCGCTGGCCGACGACGCGCCGGCCAAGCCGGCCCGTGCTCGTCGGACCACGAAGGCCGTGGCGGACGATGCGGCCCTGGCCGATGACGCGCCGGCGAAGCCCGCCCGTGCTCGTCGCACCACGAAGGCCGCCGCTGCGGCCGAGGCTCCGGCCGACGACGTTCCGGCCAAGCCGACGCGCGCTCGCCGTACCACCAAGGCCGTGTCGGACGCCGAGGCTCCGGCGGAGGACGCGCCCGCCAAGCCCGCCCGTGCCCGTCGCACCACGAAGGCCGCCGCCGAGGCCGAGGCCGACGCTCCGGCCGACGACGCGCCGGCCAAGCCCGCGCGCACCCGCCGGTCCACGAAGGCCGCCGACGACGACGGCACCGCGCCCGCATCGGGCGGCGACGACGCGCCCGCCAAGCCGACCCGCGCCCGTCGCACCACCAAGACAGCCGCCGCGGCCACCGCCACGGCGAAGAAGGCAAGCGCGAAGTCGGCCACCACGGCAGCGTCCGACGACGACGCCCCGGCCCCGGCCCCGGCCCCGAAGCGCACCCGTCGGCCGGCCGCCGACCAGGTCGCCTGAGGCCGACCTCCAGGCCCAGCCAGGCCGGCCAAGCCGGCCTACAGATCGCTGCCCCGCCGGTCCGCCGGCGGAGCCCCTCGCCGAGAGTCCTCCGGACGGACGCCGTCTCCCCCCGGCCGGGCCGTCACCGCCGGCCGCCTCTCCCGCCGGGTCCGCCGCTCGACCGCCACGCCGACGCCACCACCGCCGACCCAGTCCGCCGCTCGCCCACCGGCGTCACCGCCCCCCGGCCCCCGGCCCTCCGGCCAGGTTCGGCGGTCGCCCCTCCCGCCCGCCCGCCGAGCCCC